>JACMMK010000308.1 GCA_014379045.1 Burkholderiales bacterium | reverse complement strand
GCGGCATTGCGCACCGCCCGTGGCTTAGCCCTGGCGCTGACCCCGGTGGCCGCGGTGGCGCTGCTATTCCCTGCGCAGTGCGCGCTCGCTCAGGGGTTCCCGGTCAAGCCGGTACAGCTGATCGCGCCGTTCTCGGCAGGCGGCGACGCCGACCTCGCCGCGCGCGCGCTCGCCAACGTGCTCCCGCGATATCTGAACAACCAGCAGGTCGTCGTGATCAACCGCACCGGCGCGAGCGGGGCGATCGGCTCCGAGTCGGTCGCCAAGGCGCCCCCCGACGGCTACAACCTGCTGCTAGCACGCGTGGGCTCGCAGGCGGTGCTGCCGGCGCTCGCGCCGAAGCTCGGCTATCGCTGGAACGAGTTCACCTTCCTCGGCCTGCTCGAACTGAATCCCTACGTATGCATGGTGCGTGCCGACTCGCCGCACAAGACGTTCAGCGACCTGGTCGCGGCGATCCGCAAGAATCCGAACAAGCTCACCTACAGCACGGCCGGCTTCGGCACCATCCACGAAATGGGGCCGCAGATGATGTTCGACGTCTACAAGCTCGGCAAGGATGCCGCGGTGCAGGTGCCGTTCAAGGGCGGTGGCGACGCGGTGATCGCGATCCTCTCGGGACAGGTCGACTTCGGCTGCGGCAATCTAGGCCCGGCGAACCCGCAGATCCAGGCGGGAAAACTGCGCGCGCTCGTCGTCACGTTGCCGGAACGGTTCAAGGACTTGCCCGACGTGCCGACCGCGCGCGAGATCGGTGCCGAATCGATGGAGCGGATCGTCGGCTGGAGCGCGCTGTTCGGCCCTCCCGGCATGACGAAAGAGCAGATCGCGTTCTGGGGCAACGTGCTCGCCCAGGTGTCGAAGGATGCCGACTGGGTGCGCGCCACCGAGAAGATCGGATCGGTGCCGCGCATCCTCTCGCCGGCCGAGACCGCGAATTTCGTGCGCGTGCAGTTCGAGACCTATGAGCGGATCGGCAAGACCTTCGGCATCGTGCTCAACCCGTGAACGGCGTGGTGAGGCCTGACCCGTCACGACCAGAAGTTCGTTGTTAACCTGCCTTCACCGCATCGCTTCCGGAGAAACAGATGCCCTTCGACTCGATACGTGCGCCGCGGCGCGGCCGCAGCTTCGCGCGCAGCGCGAGGGCGACCCCGAGTGTCATATCGCGTTTGCGCACGGCGGTTGTGGTTGCCGCGGTGCTGTCTTCGTCCGTTGCCGGTGCCGCGCTCGCACAGTCGTTTCCGGTGAAATCGGTGCGGATGGTGATCACGTTTCCGCCGGGCGGCCCGGTCGATTTCGTCGCGCGTGGACTCGCCGATGAACTCGCCAAGGTCTGGGGACAGCCCGTGCTCGTCGACAACCGGCCCGGTGGTGGCGGCACGATCGGCAACGACATCGTGCGCAGCGCGCCCGCGGACGGCTACAACCTGCTGCTCGGTACCCACTCGGGAATGATCGCCGCGCCGTTGCTGAACCCGTCGGTCAAGTATCACCCGCTGAAGGATTTCACCCCGATCAGCCAGGTCGTCAACAGCCCGTTCTTCCTGGTTGCCAACAGCGCGGTGCCGGCGAACACCGTCAAGGAGTTGCTCGCGCTGATGCGCGCGCAGCCGGGCAAGTTCAACTACGGCTCGGTCGGCCAGGGCAGCTCGACCCATCTCGCCTTCGAGATGTTCACCTACACGACGAAGACCGAAGCGTTGCACGTCCCGTACAAGGGCACGGCGCCGATGCTGATCGACCTGTTGAGCGGCACGTTGCAGCTGACCATCACCAGCATCCCGACCGTGCTGCCGCATGTGAAGAGCGGCAAGCTGAAGGCGATCGCCAACGGCTCGCTGAAGCGCTCGGTCGCGTTGCCCGATACGCCGACCTTCGACGAAGGCGGCATGCCCGGGTTCGAGTCGGTGACCTGGTACGGCGTGGTGGGGCCCGCGAAACTGCCCCGCCCGCTGGTGAAAGACATCCACGCCGCGACCGTGCGTGCACTGGCGACCCCGGGCCTGCTCGCGCGCTACACCGAGGCGGGACTCGAGACGATCGGCAGCACGCCCGAGCAGTTCGGCGCGTTCATCGCACAGGAGTACACACGCTGGGACAAGTTGATCAAACTGGCGGGCATCAAGTCGAGCCAATGACGGTCGCAGGTGAGCGCGCGATCCGTGGTTCGAGCTTTTCGCCAGAGGGGCGCCTCGGCATCGGTCTGGTAACGCTGCAACTCGTCTGCGCCGTGGCGATGTCCCTGCCGCGCGCCGCGCTTGCACAGACCCCCGCGTGGCCGATACGCCCGATCCGCTTCATCGTGCCATTTCCACCCGGTGGCCCGCTCGACATCACGGCCCGCCTGCTCGGCGCGCGCATGAGCGAAACCTTCGGCCAGCCGGTGTTGATCGACAATCGACCCGGCGCCGGGGGCAGCGTCGGCGCCGAACTCGCGGCGCGCGCGGCGGCCGACGGCTACACCTTGCTGATGGGTGCGTTGTCCACGCACGCGGTAAATCCGTATCTCTACCCGAAGCTCGGCTACGATCCAGTGCGCGATTTCACGCCGATCACCCTGGTTGCGAACGTCCCCAACGTGCTGGTCGTGAACGTTGCGGTCAAGGCCGAATCGGTGAAGGAGTTGATCGCGCTCGCGCGCGCGCAGCCGGGAAAACTCGCGTTCGGATCCGGTGGCAGCGGCAGCGGCGGGCACCTCGCCGGGGAACTGTTGAAGACGAGCGCGAAGATCGACATCACGCATGTGCCCTACAAGGGTTCGGCACCCGCGGTCGTCGATCTGCTCGGCGGCCAGCTCACGCTGATGTTCGACAACCTGGCATCGGCGCTGCCGCAGATCAAGGCCGGCCGCGTGCGCGCGCTCGCCGTCACGACGGTCAGGCGCAGCGGCTTCGTGCCGGAGTTGCCGACGATGCAGGAAGCCGGGGTCGCCGGCTTCGACATCAGTACCTGGTTCGGGGTGTTCGCCCCGGCCAAGGTGCCCAGCGTGATCGTCGAGCGCCTTCAGCGTGAGATCGTGCGCATCCTGCAGCTTGCCGACATGCGTGAGCGACTCGCCGCGTTTGGTGCCGAGCCGGTGGGCAATACCTCGGACGAGTTCGCCGCGTTCATCAAGGCGGAACAACCGAAGTACGCACGCATCATCCGCGAGTCGGGTGCGAAGGCCGATTGAGCGGCGCAACGCGGCATCTCGCGCAAGACGCCGCACCGGCGACAGGGCGCTGCCTGCGGCCTCTTTGCGCTCACGCCGGCCATAACCACGCCGCCCCGCGCACACCCGATGAATCGCCGTGCCGGTTGCGCACGAGCTCCGTGTCGATCGAGTCCGAGAACACGTGTTCGCGCCAGTACAGCGGGATGCGTTCGTAGAGCGTGTCGATATTCGAGACGCCACCGCCCAGCACGATCACATCGGGATCGAGCAGATTGATCACGCCGGCCAGCGCACGGCCGGCGCGTTCGCAATAGCGCTCGAGCGTCGCCCGACACGCGAGGTCACCGTGTGCGGCCCCGGCCGAGATGTCCTCGGCATCCATGGTCTGCCCGGTATGCCGTTGGTGGTCCTGCGCGAGCGCCGGGCCCGAGAGCCAGGTTTCGATGCAACCCAGGCGTCCGCAGTAGCAGCGACTCGGGCACTCGTCGTCCCGAATCGGTTGCAGTGGATTGTGGCCCCACTCGCCGGCGATCGCGTTGCGGCCGTCGACCACTCGGCCATCGATCACGATGCCACCGCCGACGCCCGTGCCGAGGATGACGCCGAATACCACGCGCCTGCCCGCCGCGGAACCGTCGGTCGCCTCGGAGAGCGCGAAGCAGTTGGCGTCGTTGGCGAAGCGCAGCGGACGCTCGAGCCGCGCTTCGAGATCGGTCGCGAGCGGGCGGCCGTTCAGGCACACCGAGTTCGAGTTCTTCAGCCTTCCGGTCGCGGTCGATAACGCACCGGGCGTGGCGACGCCGATGTGCGCACGCCTGCCGCCGGCGCGCGTTTCAAGATCGACGACCAGTGCCTGGATCGCATCGAGCGTGGCCTCGTAGTCGCCTTGCGGCGTCGCGCGCCGAACCCGCGCGCACTCCGCCCCGTCGGCGTCGAGCGCGATCGCTTCGATCTTGGTGCCGCCGAGATCGACGCCGATGCGCATCGGAGATCGCTCGAACGCGGCAGTGCGTCGGCAGCGGTTCGATCGAGCCTGCGTACCCTATTCCGCCCTGATGTTCGCCTGCTTGGCGACCTTGATGAAACGATCGACCTGTTGCGCGATGAACGTGTCGAACTCCGCCGCACCCATCGGAATCGGCTCGGCACCGAGGCTGCGGAAGCGCTCGCGCACCTCGGGCAGGTTCAGCACGCGCACGACTTCCTTGTTGAGCCGCTCGACGAGCGGGCGCGGCGTCGCCGCCGGTGCCAGCAATCCGAACCAGGTGTCGTAGCGAAACCCGGTGACCCCTGCTTCAGCGATCGTCGGAATCTCGGGCAGCGCGGTCGTGCGCTTGGCCACCGTCACGCCGAGCGCATTGACCTTGCTCGCGGAGACCTGCGCCAATGCGTTGGGCATCGGCGTGATCGTGTAATTGACGGTACCCGAGATCACCGCGGTCAACGCTTCGGGAATGCCCTTGAACGGCACGTGCGTCGCCTCGATGCCGGCCATGCTGTTGAACAGTTCGGCGACGAAATGGGTCGACGACGCGATGCCGCCCGACGAGAAATTGAGTGAGCCCGGCTTGGCTTTCGACAGCGCGATCAGGTCCTTCACCGTTTTCGGCCCGGTCGCCGCACTGGTGACCAGCACCGAGGGCACGTTGACGGTGGTCGTGATGCCGGCAAAATCCTTCAGCACGTTGTAGGGCAGCTTGGTCGTCACCGCCGGTCCGATCGCATGCGAAGCCGACACCGACAGCAGCGTGTAGCCGTCGGCCGACCCGCGCGCGACCAGTTCGGCAGCGACGATGCCGCCGGCGCTCGGCCGATTGTCGATCACCACCGGCTGCTTCAGCGCGTCCGAAAGTTTCTCGGCCACGACACGCGCGGAGATGTCGACGACGCTGCCGGCCGAGAAGCCGACCATGATCCGCAGCGGCCGCTGCGGAAAATTGTCCTGGGCCAGCGCGCAGGACAGCGGCGCGGCGAGCGCGGCCAGGGTCCACAGCGTGGAGCAGGGACGGAACACAAAACGCCGGTGGAACCGTTCGACAGACATCGTGAATCCTTCTGATTTGGTAAGTCCGGCAGCGATGATCATCATCCCTGTCCGCTAAAGCAAGTACCGTGCTGAACCGGGCGCGAGATACGCGCCCGGCCTGTAGGACGGCGCGTGCAGTCCGGCCGCGCGGTACCTGCGCAGGTGATGCAGAATAAGGTCATCGGAACTGCCGGGCGGACACGCGACAATGAAGGGCTATCACGACATCGGTGGCGAACCGGCGGGGGCGATCCCGATGCAGGAGCACGAAATGATGCTCTGGGAGAAGCGGGTCGAGGCGATGCTGTTGCTGCTGTCGCAGAAGGGCCTGCTGCGCGTCGACGAGAATCGCCGCGGCCTGGAGGCGGTCGGTGCGGAAATCTATCATGAGGCGGGCTACGCGGAGCGACGCATCCAGTCGATCAGCACGAACCTGATCGCTAAGGGCCTGATCTCGATCGAAGAACTCGCGGCGAAGGTGGCCGACATCGAACAGCGATCGGACGTGCTTCCATGATGCGGATCGCGCGCCGTGGGGTCGGGACGGTGCGCTCGTGAGCGCGTTCGCCGCCGGTGACCGGGTCGCGGTGCTGGATGTCGACGTGCCCGGACATATCCGCACGCCGACCTACGTGCGCGGCAGGCGCGGCGTGATCGAACGCGAAGTGGGCCGCTTCCGCAACCCCGAAGAACTCGCCTACGGGCGCAGCGGCGAGCCCCGACGCATGCTCTACCGGGTGCGATTCGCCCAGCGCGAACTGTGGGCGGACTATGCCGGCACCGCGCACGACACGATCGATGTCGATCTGTACGAACACTGGCTACGAAAGCTCTGAATGCACATCGGACACGACCATCCGCATGCCCACGGCGAGCCGCCGGCGGGTTTGGACCCGCACGCGCCGCAGCGCGACCACGACGACACGCTGACCTACTTCCGCAAGCTCGAGATCGCGGTGCGCGAGTTGCTGATCGAAAAGGGGGTGCTCACCGCCGACGAAGTGCGGCGCACGGTCGAGAACTATGACAGTCGCACGCCGGAAGGCGGTGCCCGGGTGGTCGCACGCGCCTGGGTCGATCCCGCGTTCAAGGCACTCCTGATGCGGGACGCGACCGCAGCGTGCGAATCGCTCGGGTTCGACATGAACGTCTTCGACGTGACGCTGACCGTCGTCGAGAACACGCCGGATACGCACAATGTCGTCGTCTGCACGCTGTGCTCATGCTACCCGCGGATGCTGCTCGGCATGCCGCCTGCGTGGTACAAGAGCCGCGCGTATCGCTCGCGCCTGGTGCGCGACCCGCGCGCCGTGCTGCGCGAGTTCGGTACCGTGATCGACGACGCGGTCGCGGTGCGGGTGCACGATTCGACCGCCGACCTGCGCTATCTGGTGCTGCCGATGCGCCCCGCCGGGAGCGACGGCCTGTCCGAGCCCGAACTCGCTGCGCTGGTCACCCGCGACAGCATGGTCGGGGTGACCGTGCTGTCGCCGGTCCAGCGTTGACTGCCCCACGACTCACGGGTGCGGTCGGTCTGTTCGACCGCACCCGTGCACTGCTCGATCGGCGTGTGCAGGTCGACGACTTCGACATCGCATGGACCTCGGGCGAACTCGAGAGCCTGTTCGCGCGCGCGTTCGAGACCGCCGAGTTCGACATCACCGAGCTGTCGTTCTGCAACTACCTGATCGCGATCGCCCGCGGCGCATCGCCGTACGTCGCGCTGCCGATCTTTCCGACACGCTGCTTCCGCCATCATGCGATGTTCGTGCGCACCGATGCGGGCATCCGCACGCCGAAAGATCTCGAGGGCCGGCGCGTCGGCACGCGCGAGTTCACCAACACGGTGTCGTTGGTCGTGCGCGGCATCTGGTCCGACTACTACGGCGTCGACCTGTCGAAGGTGCAGTGGGTCGTCGGCGACATCGACCGGCGCGAGCGCGAGACGATCGGCGTGCCCACGCTCGGCCCCGGCTGGTCGATCGAATCGGCGGGCGACAGGTTGCTGGCCGATCTGCTGCGCGACGGCGGGCTCGACGCGCTGTGCGCGTATTCCCCGCCGCGCACCTTCGACGGTGAGGGCGTCGCGCGAATGTTCCCGCACTACCAGGCCGAAGAGCAGCGCTACTGGTCCGACACCGGCATCTTTCCGATCATGCACGTGATGGTGGTGCGGCGCTCGCTGCTTGCGCAGTTTCCGTCGCTCGGTCCCCGGCTCGTCGCCGCCTTCGCCAGTGCGCGCGACCTCGCGCTGGCGGAGCTCGAGATCGAACAGGCGCCCCGGGTCATGCTGCCGTGGGCGCCGGCGCACCTCGCGCATACGCGCGACGTGATGGGACGGGACTTCTGGCCTTATGGGATCGGCCCCGGCACCGGCACCAACCAGCGCACGCTGGAAGCGCAGATCGGCTGGGCGCATGCGCAGGGGCTGATCCCGCGTGCGCTCTCGCTGCTCGAATTCTTCGCCGACGGCATGGCGGAACTGCCCGCGTGCTGAGCGCGCGCGCGCAGGGCAACCTCGCGCCGGATCGCGACGCACGATGGACTGGTTAGCCGCGCCGCGCAGTGCGGCCGAGTTCGCCGCGCTGGTCGCGGCGTACTTCTTCTTCCTGTATTGGGCGTTCGCGCTGCTGTGCCTGCTCGCCACCCGCGTCGTGTTCCCGGCCGTGCACCTGGGCCGCGTGCTCGACACGCGTCGGCTTCGTTCGCACCAGAGGGCTGCCGAAATCGGCGGGTCGATGATGACCGTCGCAATTTTCGGCATCGGATCGCTGACCGTCTGGTGGGGGCTGCGCCACGGGTGGCTTCGCGTCGACACCGACGCCTCGCTCGCGCGCATCGTCATCGAGGCGGGCGTGCTCGTGCTGTGGAACGATGCGCACTTCTACGCGTGCCACTGGTTGTTGCACCGTCGCGCGCTGTTCGAACGGTTTCACCTGCGGCACCATCGCTCGGGGGTGGTGACGCCGTTCGCGACCTACAGCTTCAGCCCGGTCGAAGCGGCACTGCTGGGGAGCGTAATGCCGCTCGCGATGCTCGCATGGAACTTCAGTGTCGAGGCGCTCTTGTTCCTGCCGGTCTACAGTCTGCTGATCAACACGATCGGGCATTCCAACTACGACCTGTTCCCGGCGCGCCGCATCGGGCAGCTGTCGACATTCTCGCGGCGTCATCAGATGCACCACGCCCGTTTCCACGGCAACTACGGCTTCATGCTGCCGTGGTTCGACACGCTGCTGCGCACCCGCACCACCGACCTGCGACCCGAGGCGGCATCGGGGCTGCAGTCGTGAGTGCCGTGTCGATGCGCACCTTCGATCAGGTCTACGTGACCGCCACCGGGGCATGCCTGCCGGGTACGCCCGTCGACAACGAAGCGATCGACCGCTTCATCGCCCCGCTCGACCGCACTTCGGCGTCGATGAAGCGGCGCATCCTGGCCGACAACGGCATCCGCACGCGCCACTACGCGATCGACGAAGAGGGTCGTACTCTGATGTCCGCCGCCGCTATGGCGGCAGCGGCCGCACGCGATTGCCTCGGCAGCGCCCGTGCCGGTGCAGCGCCCGACTTCGACGGTGTGTCGCTGCTGTGCACGGCCTCGTCGGGCGGCGACCTCGTGCTCCCCGGACTCGCCAACATGGTGCAGGGCGAACTCGGCGCCCCCCCGCTGACGACGGCGAGTTTTCACGGCGTGTGCGCGGCCAGCATGACTGCGCTGCACCACGCTGCCCTCGCGGTCGAACACGGCGAGCACGCGCATGCACTGGTGATCGCCGCCGAGTTGCCTTCGCGTCTGTTCAAGCGATCCCGGTTCGCACCGGTGGGCTACCGCACCGACTTCGATGCGCACTTCCTGCGCTGGATGCTGTCCGATGGCGCAGGCGCGCTGCGTTTGAGCGATCGCCCGGATAACGTCATCGGCGGCGGGCAAAGCGGTGTTCCGGCGCTGCGCCTGCACTGGGTGCATCAGCGCTCGTTCAGCGGCGACTATCCGGTGTGCATGCAGCTGGGCACCCACGCTGATCCGAGTCAGGGCTGGCTCGACTATCCGAGCTTCAGCGATGCCGATGCCGCCGGTGCGCTGCTGCTGCGTCAGAACATCCGGCTGCTGCCGCAACTGTTCGATCTCGCGATACACGAGTACGTGCGCTTGGTCGAACAGCAATGGGTCCATTCCGATCAGGTCGACCACTTCCTCTGCCATTACTCGTCGCAACGCTTCGCACCCGTCGTCGCCGACTGCCTCGACCGGGCGCGCCTGACGATCCCGGCCGAGCGCTGGTACAGCAACCTCGCGTGGCGCGGAAACACCGGCTGCGCATCGATCCTGATCATGCTGCACGATTTCCTGCGCGAACGATCGGTGCAACCTGGGGATAAGGTGCTGCTGTTCGTGCCGGAGTCGGGACGCTTCACCGTCGCCTTCGCGCTGCTGGAGGTGGTCGATCCGCAGCCGGTGGACAGTCGACGGGCCTCGACGGATGACGCGCACCCGGTCGGTCGTGTGGCGTCGCAAGCCGAGCTCACGCGTCCCGCGCCGGACGCCGAAGTCGATGCCCGCGCCGACGCCGATGCGTTACCGCCACCGCCGCACGATGCAGCCGCGATCGCCGACCCCGTGCTCGCGCAGTTGCTGCGCGACCTCGCAGCGGTGTGGCACGACTACCGCTCGCAGTTCTGGCGCACCCCGCTCGTGCGGCGCATCGTCGAACGTCGCTTCGTGCAAGACGACTACCTGCGCTGGATGGCGTGCTGGATTCCCCAGGTGCGCGAAGGCTCGCTCTGGATGCGTGAGGCGGTGGCGAACCTGAGCCCACGCTTTGCGACCATCGCGACGACAATCGAACGTCACGCGGGCGAAGAACAGTTCGACTTCCGGATCCTGTTCGACGACTACCGGCTGGCCGGGGGCCGCGTCGACGACATCGATCGCCTGCGTCGCAACGCGGGGGGTGAAGCGCTGAACGCCTACCTGCACGCGCGTGCAGCCCGAACCGACGCGCTCGGGCTGCTCGGTTCGATCTACGTGATCGAGGGCACCGGCAACCGGATCGTGCCTGCGTTGTTGCCGTTGATCCGCGCGCAGCTCGCACTCCCCGCCGGCGCACTGCGCTTCCTGCATTATCACGGCGAGAACGACGTGCGCCACCTGCAGCGCTGGCTCGACGCGGTCGCAGCGACGATTGCGATCGATGCGGTCTACACGCACGACATCGTGCACACGGCGCGCGAAACGGCGCAGCTCTACCTGATGCAGATGACGGCGATCGAATGAGCCCACCCGGCCCCTCGCGCACGTCGCCGCCGGCGTTCCTGTCCGAGCCCCACGATCCGGACGATCCCAGCCCGTGGCTCGCGCTCTATCTCGATCACAGCACGCCGCTGCCCGACGAGGTGAAGTGCGCGTGGTTGAGCGACTCGTGTTCGCGTTCGCGCCAGTTCCTGTTGCCGGTGGTGCGGCCTCTCGCGCGCGGTTGCGTGGCCTTGATCCAGGTGCTGAAGATTATCCTGCCGCGTCGATTCACATCTTCTGCATTGCTGCACAGGTTCCTCGTGGCAGGGCTCAAGCGCTTCGTGCGGCCCGAGGCGAACTGGCTGATCCTGCGGCACTTCTGGCTGGGTTCGGGGATCCTCGACTTCATCGCGCGCAACAGCGGCGTGCAGGTGCCGTTGCGCCCGCTCAATCCCGCGACGATCGATGACCTGCGTGATCATCTGTTCGTCAAGCACGACCTCAACTTGTTCAATTTCGTGATCAACCTGAACCGGGCGCTCGCTGCCGAGGGCCGGCCGCTCACCTTCCGCGACGAGGTCGATTTCAGCGGGCTCTACGCGTGTCCGCTACGCCTCGACGACATGCCGGCACGGTGGACCAATGTGCTCGACCTGCAGACCGCGATCGAGCTGTTCACCCCCGCCTACCAATTGTTCCTCACCGACAACGACTTCTGGCGCGCGGCCAACTCGCTGCAGCTCGATGAGACGATCGGCGTGTACTGCGCGACGATTCTCGGCATGCGCGAGCAACTGCTGCTGGTCAACAACAAACATCCGCTGGTGCCGCTCTCCACACTGCGTGCCGGGTTCCGACTCGTGTTGCACGGAGTCGCCACCGAGCAACTGCATGCGCTGCTGCGGCGGGCGCAGGCGCAGGCGGAGCTTCGCTCAGCCTGAGCGCATGGCGACACGTGACGCGGCTGAAACGCGCCCCGGTCGTTTCTCGGCAAACGGTAAGCCTTGAATCACGCGGCCTACGCTGGCTGCTGTTCGCGCCGGGTCGCGACGCCAACCCGACGCGCCAGTCGGCTGTGCGCGAGCCTCGGCCAGTGATACCGTTCGCGACCGTGAACCTTGCAACAGGATCGAGCCAATGAACATCCGTCCCGTGCACCGCGACGACCTGCCCGCCTGGCGCGCCCTATGGGCCGCCTACCAATCTTTCTACGAGGTCGCGCTGAGTGAGGAGACCACCGCGACAACCTGGGCACGCCTGTTCGAGGCCGATTCGACGATCCATGCGCTGGTAGCCGAGGAAGACGGCACCGTCATCGGCCTGTGCCACTACATCGTGCATGCGAACACCTGGGAAGTCGACCCGGTGTGCTACCTCGAGGATCTGTACGTGGAGCCGGCTGGACGTGCACGGGGCGTCGGCGAAGCGCTGATCGCGCACCTGCGGTCGATGATGTCGAGCGAGAAATGGTCGCGTATCTACTGGATGACGCGCGAAGACAACTACCGTGCACGCGGGTTGTACGACAAGTTCGTGAAGCGCGATGCGTTCGTGCGCTACGTGATCCGGCGCTGATGAACGGGCGGTGCGGCCGTCTGCGCTCGATCCGGTGTCTGCACAATGGCGCGTCGCCTGGCCCCCCAATGATAGGTGTGTGGCACTCCGCGCGCGAAAAAAAGCCCCGCACGAAGCGGGGCTTTTTCTTGTTGCGAGACGCGGCAGATTCGCCGCCGGCCGGGAAGCCGAATTACATATCCATCCCGCCCATGCCGCCCATGCCGCCACCGCCATGACCGTGGCCTGCATGTGACTCTTCCTTCGCCGCCTCGGCAACCATCGCGTCGGTGGTGAGGATCAGCGCAGCAACCGATGCCGCATTCTGCAAGGCGACGCGGGCCACTTTGGTCGGATCGAGCACACCCATCTCGACCATGTCGCCGTACACGCCGGTCGCCGCGTTGTAGCCGTAGTTACCCTTGCCTTCGGTGACCTTGTTGACCACCACGGACGCCTCGTCACCGGCGTTGGACGCGATCTGTCGCATCGGTTCCTCGAGCGCGCGCAGGACAATCTTGATTCCGGCGTCCTGGTCGAGGTTGTCGCCCTTGAGTTTGCCCAGGTTCGACCGGGCACGAATCAGCGCGACGCCACCGCCCGCCACGATGCCTTCTTCGACGGCGGCACGGGTCGCGTGCAGCGCGTCTTCGACACGGGCTTTCTTCTCTTTCATCTCGACTTCGGTCGCGGCACCGACACGCACGACGGCCACACCACCGGCCAGTTTCGCGACGCGTTCCTGCAGTTTCTCTTTATCGTAGTCGCTGGTCGCTTCTTCGATCTGCGCCCGAATCTGCTTGATACGCGACTCGATGTTGGTTTTCTCGGCGTTGCCGTCGATGATCGTCGTCTCTTCCTTGCCGACTTCGATCCGCTTCGCCTGCCCGAGGTCGGCCAGCGTCGCATTCTCGAGTTTCAGACCGACTTCCTCGGCGATCACGGTACCGCCGGTGAGGATGGCGATGTCTTCGAGCATGGCCTTACGGCGGTCACCGAAGCCCGGGGCCTTGACGCCGCAGGTCTTCAGGATGCCACGGATGTTGTTGACGACCAGGGTCGCGAGCGCCTCGCCTTCGACTTCCTCGGCGATGATCAGCAGCGGACGTCCGGCTTTCGCTACCTGCTCGAGGATCGGCAGCAGGTCACGGATGTTGGAGATCTTCTTGTCGTGCAGAAGAATGTAGGGGTTCTCGAGCACCGCCTGCTGTTTCTCGGCGGTGTTGATGAAGTAAGGCGACAGGTAGCCGCGATCGAACTGCATCCCCTCGACGATGTCGAGCTCGTTTTCGAGCGATTTGCCGTCTTCGCCGGTGATCACGCCTTCCGTGCCGACCTTGTCCATCGCCTTGGCGATGATGT
>JACMMK010000307.1 GCA_014379045.1 Burkholderiales bacterium | reverse complement strand
GACCGGCGCAAACGGTCGCGCTGATTCTCGCTGCAGGCCGTGGCGAGCGCATGCGCCCGCTCACCGACCGGGTTCCGAAACCATTGCTGGAGGCCGGCGGCAAAGCGCTGATCGTGCATCTGGTCGAGGCACTCGTGCGCGCGCGCTGCGCGCGCCTCGTGATCAACACCGCACATCTCGGCGCCCAGATCGAGGCGGCACTGGGCGACGGCGAGCGCTGGGGCGTGCGCATCGACTATTCGCGCGAAGCCAGCGCGCTCGAGACCGCCGGGGGCATCGCCTTCGCCCGGCCGCTGCTCGGGGTCGCTCCGTTTCTCGTGGTCAATGGCGACATCTGGATCGATCTCGACTACGCGGGGTTCATCGGTCGCGCGTTGCAGGCGTTCGCCGAGGGGGCAGCCATCGACGCGCATCTGCTGCTGGTCGACAATCCGCCGCACCACCCGCAGGGTGACTTCTGTCTCGACGCCGCCGGGCGCATCGTCGAGGGAAGGCCCGCAGCGTTGACCTTCGCCGGCGTCGGCGTCTACCGTCCCCGGTTGTTCGACGCGATCGTCCCGGGCACGCGTGCGCCGCTCGCGCCGCTGTTGTTCCAGGCGCGCGCGCGCGGTGCGCTGTCCGGCGAACACCACGCGGGCGGCTGGTTCGATATCGGCACCCCGGCCCGGCTCGCTGCGCTCGACCGACAGCTGCTTGCAGCACGCTCCGCGTCGCGCGCTAACTATAATGGATGACTCGGGGGCCGTTTCGGCTTGCCGCTTCCCGCTTTCCGGACGACGTCATGCCACCCTTCGACCCTGTTCCTCTTGCCGATCTCGCGCGCAGCGCGCGCGAGCGTCGCGACCTGCTGGCTGCGCGCATCGGGCAAGGCGTCGTGATCCTGGCGACGGCGCCTGAACGCACGCGCAATCGCGACGCGCACTACCCGTACCGGTTCGACAGTTATTTCTACTACCTGACCGCGTTCATCGAGCCCGAAGCGGTGGTGGTGATCGTCGCCGGCGCGTCGCCGAAGCACATTCTGTTCTGCCGCGAGCGCGATCCTGAGCGCGAGGTATGGGATGGATACCGTCACGGTCCGGCGGCCGCGTGCGAGCGCTTTGCGTTCGACGAGGCCTATCCGATCGGTGAACTCGACGCGCGGCTGCCGAAGCTGATCGCCGACCAGCCTGCGCTCTACTGTGCGATCGGTGACGACCCTGCTTGGACACAACGGATATCCGGCTGGCTGAACGAAGTGCGCGCGCTCGCCCGTACTGGCGTACGCGCGCCGTCCACCCTCGGCGAGGTGCGCGAGCTGATCGACGCGATGCGCGTCGTGAAAAGCGCACAGGAACTGGTGACGATGCGGCGCGCGGCGGCGATTTCCTGCGACGCGCATCGCCGGGCGATGCATGCGGCACGGGCAGGCCGTTTCGAATACGAGGTCGAAGCCGAACTGCTGCATGCGTTTCGCCGCGCCGGCGCGCAGGCCCCCGCGTATACGTCGATCGTGGCCGGTGGCGCGAACGCATGCGTGCTTCACTACGTCGAGAACAATGCGTTGCTCGAACCCGGCGCGTTGGTGTTGATCGATGCAGGCTGCGAGCTCGACGGCTATGCCTCCGACATCACGCGGACGTTTCCGGTCGACGGACGCTTCACCGGCGCGCAACGTGCATTGTATGAATGCGTGCTCGCCGCACAACTCGCCGCCATCGCTGCGGTGCGTCCGGGTGCGAGCTGGCAGGCGCCGCACGATGCGGCGGTGCAGATACTCGCGCAGGGCTTCGTCGACCTCGGGTTGTGCGCCGGACCGGCGGACCGGGCGATCGAGTCGGGCGATTACAAGCGCTTCTACATGCACCGCACCGGGCACTGGTTGGGTCTGGATGTCCATGACGCCGGCGAATACAAGCACGATGGCGAGTGGGTCACGCTCGTGCCGGGTCAGGTCACCACCGTCGAACCCGGATGCTACGTGCGTCCCGCCGCCGATGTGCCGGAAGCATTCTGGAATATCGGCATCCGTATCGAGGACGACGTCGTCGTGACCGAGCACGGCGCCGAGGTGATCACGGCCGATGCACCCAAACGTATCGACGACATCGAAGCCTGGATGCGTGAGCGGTCGTGAGCAGAGCGCCGGATAGCGCTTCCGCTTCCCGGGAAGGTGAACGCCCGGGCGTCTATCGAAGCCACGCGACGCAACCGCGGCGGGCCACCGTCGGCGCCCGGTGACGACCGCCGCGACGGTGACGACGGCCGACGTCCCTGTGACGCCGTTGGCGATCATCGGTGCCGGTCCGATCGGGGCCGTTGCAGCACTGGCACTGAGCGCGCGCGGCGTG
>JACMMK010000306.1 GCA_014379045.1 Burkholderiales bacterium | reverse complement strand
CGTGACCGCGGAACTCGCCGCTGCGCCGCCCGCGACCCTGCCGCCTGCGCCGGCCACCGGGTCGCGCGTGGCATTCCACGCACCGTGTACGCTGCAGCATGCGCTGCGGCTCGGTGGCACCGTCGAAACGCTGCTCACCCGGCTGGGCTTCGAGCTCGCGCACGTGCCCGATGCGCATCTGTGCTGCGGTTCGGCCGGCACCTATTCGATCCTGCAGCCGACACTTTCCCGGCGCCTGCTCGAGGCGAAGGTCGGCGCACTAAAGTCCGGCGCGCCGGGGTCGATACTTAGCGCAAACATCGGCTGCCTCGGCCACCTGCAGACCGGGACCGACCTGCCGGTCGAACACTGGATCGTCGCGGTCGATCGACTCTGGCGGTCGTAGCACCCGTACCACCCGCATCACCCACGGCGCGTCCATGAATCTCGACATCCTGCGCAATGAACGCGAAACCCGCAGTTTCGATGCGGATCAGGTGATTTTCCAGGCCGGCGAAGCGGGCGACTGCATGTACGTCGTGCTCGAAGGCCAGGTCGAGCTGTCGGTGCGCGGCCAGGTGCTGGAGCGTCTCGGGCCCGGCGGCGTACTCGGCGAAATGGCGCTGATCGACCGCGAACCGCGCAGCGCCTCGGCGATCACCACCAGCGATACGCGCCTGGTACCGATCCGCCGCGACCGCTTCGACGCCCTCGTGCAGGAAGATCCGGAATTCTCGATCCAGCTGATGCGGGTGATCGTCGGTCGGCTGCGCAGGATGGATCAGAAGATCTGAGCGCCCGTGGCGTGTGCCTGATGCTGCGCCAGCGCCCACGCGACATGCTCGCGTACCAGCGCGGAAGGGTCGTCCTGACGACTTCGCAACGCGGCGACCACCGCCGGCGACGTCGGTGCGTTGCCCAGGCCGACCGCGAGATTGCGCGACCAGCGAACGTAGCCGATGCGCCGGATCGCACTGCCGGCCATCCGATCATCGAAATCGCTTTGCGACCAGGCAAACAGCTCGACCAGCGACGCGCGGTCGAGCCCGTGGCGCACCGCGAACGCGGGTTCGACCGCAGGCTGCGCGTAGCGGTTCCAGGGGCAGACCAACTGGCAATCGTCACAGCCGTAGACCCGGTTGCCGATCGGGGCGCGCAGGGCCTCCGGAATCGACCCCTTCAACTCGATCGTCAGATACGAGATGCAGCGCCGGGCATCGAGCCGGTACGGCGCGACGATCGCCTGGGTCGGACAGATATCCAGGCACCGCGTGCAACTTCCGCAGTGCGCGGTCACCGGCGTCCCCACCGGCAAGGGCAGATCGGTGAGAATTTCGCCGAGGAAGAACCATGAGCCGCGCTCGCGCTCGAGCAGCAACGTATGCTTGCCGCGCCAGCCGAGGCCAGCCGCGGCGGCGAACTCGACCTCCATCACCGGCGCGCTGTCGGTGAACACGCGATAGCCGAACGGCCCGATCGCCGCTTCGATGCGCGCCGCGAGGCGCGCGAGCTTCGTGCGCAGGAGCTTGTGATAGTCACGCCCGAGCGCGTAGCGCGACACGTAGGCGAGGCTCCGATCGGCCAGAACGGCATGCGCGTCGGCGGCGTGCGCGGGCCAGTAATCCATGCGCACGCTGATCGAGCGCACCGCACCGGGCACCAGCGCATCGGGGTTCGCGCGGAGCGAAGCGTGGCGTGCCATATAATCGAGTTCGCCGTGGAAGCCCTGCGCCAGCCATTCGATCAGCCGCGGTTTCGCCTGTGCGAGATCGAGCGCGGCTATCGCCGTCTGCTGGAACCCCAGTTCGCTCGCCCATCGGGTGATCGACTGCGCAAGCGCGGCAAGTTCGGCGGCCGAGCGCCCGGGAGGCTGCCGCCCCTCAAGACCTGGGGGCGCGTCGAGCGGCTCATCGTCAGGATCTGCGCAAGCTGGCTGTGTCATCGGTGGGTTGGGTGTGGCATTGCCGCAACCAGGCACGCCGCGCGCCCGGTTCGACCTTGATGAAGTTAACACGCATGCTGCCCGACGAAGGCGCGACCGCGGTGCTGGGCGCCGACATCGCGCGCCGGCTCCAGCCCGGGTTATCGGTGCATTTAAGCGGCCCCCTCGGTGCGGGCAAGACCACGCTGGTACGGGCGATCCTGCGCGCACTCGGAGAGACGGGCCGGGTGCACAGCCCGACGTTCACGCTGGTCGAACCGTATCGGGTCGGGGGCTTCGACCTGGTGCACATGGATCTGTATCGCTTCGAGCATGCCGACGAAATCGTGCAGTCCGGATTCGATGAATACTTCGGGGGCGCGATCGTCACATTGATCGAATGGCCTGAGCGCGCGGCCCCGAGACTGCCTGCTGCCGACCTCGCCATTGCGCTCGCGCTCGTCGCGCCTGCGGGCGGCGTCGAGGCGACGGGCGCGAACACCCCCGACGGGCCCGAAGGCACGGACCGCGCGAATGATGGAGCCCCGCGACATCGAGACGACGACGCGCGCTGTGCGACCGTGACCGCACACACTGGATCCGGTCGGTTATTGCTCGCGTGCCTGGCATCCCCCCTCGACACCGGTTGCCGATGATCGACCTCGTCGCGTTCATCGAGAGATTGGCAAAGAGGGTCGGCAAGGCTGCCGCGGCGGCGCCGCTGTTGGCCTTGGTGTGCGGGCCGTTGCCGGCGCCGGTGCACGCTCAGCCGGGTCCGCCGTTGACTGCGCAAGTGAGCGCGATACGCGTGTGGCCTGCCCCGGATTCGACGCGGATCACTTTCGAGTCGCCCCGACCGATCACGTTCCGGGTGTTGACGCTGCGCGACCCCGAGCGGCTGGTGCTCGAACTCGACGGCGTCGACATCGGGTCTGCGTTACCCAAACTCAGCGCCGCGATCCCTGCCGGCGACCCGTTCATTCGTCAGGCACGGGTCGGCCGCTTCCGGCCCGGCGTCGTCCGGGTCGTACTCGATCTGAAGGTGCCGGTGGCGCCCCAGGCGTTCGCGTTGAAGCCGGTCGGCGAGTTCGCGCACCGCATCGTGCTCGACCTGTTTCCGATCGACGCCGGCGATCAGGTTGCGGCCTTCCTCGAGCGTCAGCGCGCAGCGGCAACGGCGCCGCCCGCCGACCGGTCGGCTCCGG
>JACMMK010000305.1 GCA_014379045.1 Burkholderiales bacterium | reverse complement strand
TAGCGAGTCTGAAGCGAAGCGCGCTCGCACCCGATGCCCCGACGTTCGCCGAAGCAGGCTTCGCGATCGAGGCGTCGAACTGGGTCGGGCTGCTCGCGCCGTCGAAGACGCCCTCGACGATCATCGATCGGGTCAGTCAGGACATGGCACGTGCGGCGCAGGCGCCCGACGTGCGCGAGCGCTTCGCTACCGCGGGCAGCGAGGTCGCTTCGCTGACCCCGTCCGAGTTCTCGGCCCTGATCAGGCTCGATATCGCGAACTTCGCCAAGGTCGTGCGCGCGGCGAACGTGAAGCCGGAATGACCGCGTTGAACGAACCCAGGCAGGAGTGAAAACGATGCAACTATCCACTGACGAGCAGGCGATGCTGCGAGGTGATCGCGGGCTGCCCGTGAAAGAAGCGATCGAGTTTCAGATCGCGATCGGTGACTTCTTCGGCGCAGAGCGTTTCGTCCCGATCAGCAATGCGCACATGATGGGCGACATCGAGGTCATGGGCGATGCCGGGCTCGCGCGGCTGCAGCAGATGGCCGAAGGCGGCGCGCGCTGCGCGATCGGCATCACGACCAACGCGCGCTGCATCGACTTCGATCACGTTGCGTCACTCGGTCAGATCGAGGACGAGGCGCAGAAAGAGCGCCGGATCATCGCACACCTTCGGCAGATGAACGTGATCACCGCCGATACCTGCATCAATTATCAGACGCTGTATCAGCCGCATCTCGGGGAACACGTCGCGTGGGGCGATACCGGGACGGTGATCTATGCGAACTCGGTGTTCGGTGCGCGCACCAACTTCGAAGGCGGACCCTCGGCGCTCGCGAGCGCGATCACCGGGCGCACGCCGGCCTACGGCTTCCATCTCGACGCGGTCCGTCGCGGCAACCTGGTGGTCGAGCTCGACGTCGATCCGTCGGACTACGCCGACTGGGGCGCCATCGGCAAGCTGGTCGGCGAGCCGAACCAGAGCTACTACGCGGTGCCGGTGTTCACCAACGTACGACGCGCACCCACGTCGGACGAACTGAAGCACCTCGGTGCTGCGCTCGCGAGCTACGGCTCCCACGCGATGTTCCACATGGTCGGGGTGACGCCGGAGGCGCCGTCGGTCGAAGCCGCACTCGGTGGCAACACCCCGACTTCGGTCATGAAGATCACGCGTGCCGACATCGATCGTGTCTACCGCAGCTACGACGTGAAGGATGGTCGCTGCAACCTGGTCGTCTTCTCCGCGCCGCAACTGTCGCTGTTCGAACTGAAACGCATCTCCGAACTGCTCGACGGGCGCCAGGTCGCCGCGGGGTCGAAGCTCTTCGTCACCACCAGCAACGCGATGAAGCGCACTGCATCCGAGCTCGGCTACATCGGCCGGATCGAAGCCGCCGGCGGTATCGTGCTCGAAGGCGTGTGCTTCTACATCCTGCAGAACCTGAGCCCGATCAAGCAAGCGATGGGCTGGTCGAGCCTGGTCACCAACTCGGCCAAGCTCGTCAACACGATCACTGCGCATCGCTTCAACACGATTCTCCGACGCACCGAGGACTGCATCGCGACTGCGTTGAGCGGAAACGTGAGCCAGGATTCGAGCCGGCAACCGGGAGCGGAACGATGAACGCCCCGCTGCTGACGATCACCGTCGACCGTGCTGCCGGTCCCATCGTCGAGGGCGAGGCGGTGATTTCGACTGAGGGCTTCAGCCCGCGCTACGACCTCGACCGCTGGACCGGGGTGATCTCGAAACCCGGGCACCGGCTCGAAGGGGTGAGCATCAAGGACAAGATCCTGTTCTTTCCGACGGCGAAGGGCGGCATCGCCGCGGGTTGGGCGTTCTACGACATCCGGGGCAAGGGCATCGCGCCGAAGGCATTCGTGTTCGGCGTGACCAACCCGGTGATGGTCCAGGGCGCGATCTTCGCGGACATCGCGATCACCGAAGGCTGGTCGGTCGATCCGCTCTCGGCGATCGAAACCGGCGATTGGGTGCGCGTCGACCCAACGCGGCGCGTGATCGAACTGCTTCGGCGCCTTGTCCCGACCTCGGTCGCCCCGCCACGCGGGTAGAATCCGCGACTCGGAGAAGCGACGGCACGTACCGTCGCCTGCAGCGAATCCAAGGAGTACTGATGACTGCCCTCATAAAGATCGGGCGCGTGCACGACGCACGGCCCGGGTATGCACGCGACCTCTCGCGGCGTTCGATCTGTGCAGTTGCGAGCATGGTCACGATCGCATGTACGAACAGCGCGCACGCGCAGAAGTCCGGTGAGGCATGGCCCGCGCGTCCGCTGCGTCTGGTCATTCCCGCCTCCCCCGGCGGAGGTGCCGACACGCTGGCGCGCATCCTGTCGCCCAGGCTGGTCGAGCGCTTCGGGCAGCCGATCGTCATCGACAATCGCGCCGGGGCCTCGGGCACGATCGCAATGGAACTCACCGCGCGCGCCGCTCCCGACGGTTACACGATCATTCTGACGCAGTCGACCAGCGCGGTCGTCGCGCCGGCGATCTACGACAAGCTGCCGTATGACACCTTGCGTGACCTGTCACCGGTGACGCTGGTGGCGGAGGTGCCGCACGTGCTGGTGGTGAACCCCTCGGTGCCGGCAGCGAATCTGAAAGAGCTGATCGCGCTGGCCAAAGTGCGCCCGCTCAACTATGCCTCGTCGGGCATCGGTGCCGCGAGCCACTTCTCCGGCGAGATGCTCGATCGGGCGGCGTCGATCATGACCGTACATCTGCCGTATAAGGGCGCGGGACCCGCTCTCAGTGCGGTGATCGGCGGCGAGGCGCAGATGTTCTCCGCGCCGATCAACGCGGCGATCGGGCAGCTGAAGGCCGGCAGACTGCGCGCGATCGCGATGACGACGGCGAGGCGCTCACCGGCCCTGCCCGATCTGCCGACGGTCGCCGAGAACGGTTTCGCCGGGTTCGATATCGGTACCTGGTTCGGCGTGATGATCACGGCGAAGAGTTCGCGCGAGCTGGTCGAACGCCTGCATCGTGAATTCGTCGCCGTGTTGAAGATGCCAGAGGTGCAGGAGCGCCTGCTCGCCGACGGCTCGGTACCGGTAGGCAACACGCCCGAGGCGTTTCGCGCGCGCATCCGCACCGATCTCGATCGCTTCGCACGCATCGCGCGTGAAGCAGGCATAAAGGCTGAATGACATGACGACCGCCATCCGTGGTTCGCGCAGGTTTCCGAATCGGTCCGCCGCGTGTCGATCAGCGGTCCTCACCGCCATCACGCTGGCGCTGGCGAGCGGGTCCGATCGGGTAGACGCACAGTCGAACTGGCCGACGCGCCCGCTGCGGATGATCGTCCCGGCTGCCCCGGGCGGGGGTGCGGACACGATCGCACGCTTCGTCGCGCAGCGCATCGGCGATCAACTCGGGCAGACGGTGATCATCGACAATCGCTCCGGCGCCGCCGGGACGATCGCCGCCGACCTCACGGCCAAGTCTGCACCCGACGGTCACACCGTGCTGATGGCGCAGTCGACCAGCGTCGCGATCGCACCGGCGCTGTACAAGAACCTGCCGTACGACACGCTGCGCGATCTGGCGCCGGTATCGCTCGTCGCCGAGGTACCGAATGTACTCGTCGTCAACGCCAAGTCTGCGCCGACCAGCGTGAAGGAACTGATCGCGCTCGCGCGTGCGAAACCCGACCAGATCACCTATCCGTCGGCGGGCGCGGGGGCGCCGAGCCATCTCGCCGGCGAGATGTTCGCGCGGATGGCCGGCGTACAGATGCTGCATGTTCCGTACAAGGGCGCAGGTCCGGCCCTGGCCGCGCTCATCGGCGGCGAAGTGCAGTCGATGTTCGCACCGCTCGTGGCAGTGCTGCCGCACCTGAAGGCGGGGCGCCTGCGCGCGCTCGCGGTGACTACCGCCAAGCGCGCTCCGGCGCTTCCCGACCTGCCGACGATCGCCGAATCGGGACTGCCGAAGTACGCGATCGGCTCGTGGTTCGGGCTGCTGATGTCTGCGAAGACGCCGCGGGACACCGTCAACCGCATGCATGCGGAGACAATCAAGGCGTTGAAGCATCCGGAAACCCGGGATCGGTTGCAGGCCGAAGGTGCCGAGATCATCGGCAATACGCCCGATCAGTTTCGCACCTACATCAAGGAAGAGATGGTCCGTTACGCGGTGCTGATCAAGGAAGCCGGCATCCGGATCGACTGAAGCCGCGGCTGCGCCGCCTCGCCCCACGTCAAGACTGCGGCGTGGCGGACAGACACGCGCGGCGGATCGAACACCGCGTTGATGTGGACGACTCGTTGGAAGTGCGCGCCGACCTTGAGCGTCGCGCTCGAGCCTGTCGGCTCGAGCGGGTCGGTACGCCGCCGCGAGCGTGCGGCGGCCCTCGAACGGCTACTCCGCGGCGTCCGCCTTGAGACCCGCCTGCTCGATGCCGTAGACGCAACACGCTTCGTCCTGGTCACCGCTCGCCCCGCTCGCACCCGCCGCGCCGATGATCGTTCCCGCGGCGTCACGGATCACGACACCCCCCATCTGCGGCAGGAACTTGCCCTGCGCGGTGGCTGCGAGCGTGATCATGAAATTGGGGTTGCTTTGCGCGCGCTTGGCGAGCGCGCGACTCGAACACCCCATCGCGACCGCCCCCCACGCCTTGCCGCGTGCCACATCCTCACGGAACATGCTGGCGCCGTCTTCACGCTTGTACGCCACGGTGTGGCCGGCCGCGTCGAGAACGACGATCCCGAGCGCCGGAATCTTCATTTCGCGTGCCTTTTCCAGACCCTTGTCGACGATGATGCTCGCCTGCTGCAATGTCAGTGCCGTCATTGGAAGTCTCTCGCTGTCTCGATGAGTGTGTTCAGTTGCGAATACCGGGCATATCGAAGCCCCGGCGCTTCAGTTCGGCCGCCAGCGCCATTCCCTGCTCGGCGTTGAGCGGCGTCAGCGGCGGGCGCGTCATCGCCCACTGCGGATGGTCGGTGTAGATCGCCGTCGTGTGCTTCAACGCCGGAATCTGCGGAAACTTCGTGATTGCGCGCCGGAAATCGGTGATCGATTCCTGCATCGCATCGGCGTCGGCGCCCTGCCAGTTGCGGAACAGCCGGTCGATCGCCTCCGGACCGATGTTCGCGGTCGCAGTGATCGTACCGACCGCACCGAGGCGCATCGCCGGCAGCAGGAACTCTTCGCTGCCGGGGAAGAACTGGAAGCCCGGGAAGGCATTCAACATCGACTCCATGTTCTTCCAGTCGCCACCGCTGTCCTTCATGCCGACTACCGTGCCCGGATAATCCTTCAGCAGCCGCTCCACGAGACCCAACGAGAACGGCACCGCAGTCATCGGCGGGATGTGATACAGGTAGATCTTCAAGCGCGCGTCGCCGACGCGCTGCGCGATCTCGGCGAAGTTGCGATACAGGCCGTCGTCGCTGACACCCTTGTAGAAGAACGGCGGCAGCATCAGCGCGCCGGCGACGCCGCGCTCGACCGCGAACCGGGTCAGCGCAACGGAGTCGGTCAACGAACAACAGCCGGTACCGGGCATCAACTTCGACGCCGGTACGCCGGCTGCGAGCAAGGCGTCGAGCAGCATCTTGCGCTCGTCGAGCGACAGCGAATTGGCTTCGCTGTTGGTGCCGAAGATGGCGAGCCCGCTGCAACCGTTCTCGAGCAACCACTTGCAGTGCCTGACATAGCGCTCGACGTCGGGCGCGAGATCCGCCTGGAACGGAGTGATCACCGGTGCGAGCACACCGGTCAGCAGGGTAGCTTGGCTCATCGACGCTCCTCGGTGGGAAGTGGGTGAAGTATAACGGGCCGCCTGGGCTTCGACGTCGTGCCGGCGCGACGACGCGACGAGACAGGCGGTTGCCGCTGGTCGGAGCCTGCGGTAGCCTCGCCGCCTGTTGCGCAGCGCGCTCCGAAGCGCGTTCCGCGCGCTCGACCCACTCCCGGAACAGGCAGGATGCAGCGAGTCTCCAACGCGCTCGGCGTGGCAGTGGTGCTGTGCGCCTTGACCCTGTTCTTCTGGCCGGGTGCCGACCCGGCGCATGTCACCACGCTGCGCGCGAGCGCGCTCGTGCTGTTCGCGGTGGGCCTCTGGGCAACCTCGGCGCTGCCAGAGTATCTGGTCGCGCTGGCATTCCTGTTCCTGACCGCGATCAGCGCAGTGGTGCCTCCCGAGGTCGTGTTCTCGGGGTTCACCACCAGCACGCTGTGGCTCGTGTTCGGCGGGCTGATTCTCGCCGAGGCGGTCAGTGCGTCGGGGCTCGGTCAGCGCCTGGCGTCACGCCTCCTGGGACGGTTCAGCGCCACCTACCGGCGCGCGCTGATCGGCACGATGCTGGTGACGACCGTGTTGTGCTTCGTGATGCCGGCAACGATCGCGCGCATCCTGCTGATGGTGCCGATCCTGATTGCGTTCTGCCAGCGGCTCGGTCTGCCGCCCGGCAGCCGCGGCTTCAACGGCATCATGCTGGTGATGCTGATCGGCAGCTTTCAGGTGGGGGCGGCGATCCTGCCCTCGAACATCCCGAACCTGGTGCTGGCCGGCAGCGCCGAATCGCTCTACGGCGTGGAGATCCTGTACCTCGAGTATCTAACGCTGCATTTCCCGGTGCTGGGCGTGGCGAAGGCGGTGCTCACGGTGGCGATGATTGAGCGGATGTTCCGGGCCGATGTCGCACCGGTCGCGGCCGCAGCGCCATTGCCGCCGATGGCGGCGGCCGAATGGCGGATGGCAATCATCCTGGGCTGCGCGCTCGCGCTGTGGGCGACCGATTTCCTGCATCACATCCGCCCCGGCTGGATCGGGCTCGGGGCCGGACTCGCATGTCTGCTGCCACGGATCGGACTGATCGATATCCACGCGTTCAACGAGCGCGTGAAGCTCGCGCCGTTCTTCTACATCGGGGCGGTACTCGGTGTCGGCGCGCTGATCAACGCGGCCGAGTTGTCGGCGACGCTCGGCGCGGGGCTGCCGACCTGGCTCGGCCTCGAACCAGGCGCGGACTTCTGGAACTTCCAGCTGCTGTCGCTGCTCTCCACCGTCACGGTCATGGTGGCGACCAGCCCGGGTCAACCCGCGTTGCTCGGACCGCTCGCCGCCGAGTTCGCGGCGGCAACGGGTTGGGACGTCCGGTCGGTGCTGATGACGTTTGCAATCGGCTTCTCGACGATCCTGCTGCCCTACCAGGTGCCCCCGGTGGTGGTCGGCCTCTATGCCGCAGGGGTGCCGTCGGGCCAGGCAGCGCGCGTGTTCGTGATCCAGGCCGGGTTCACTGTCATGCTGTTGTGGCCGCTTAACTTCGTGTGGTGGTGGCTGCTCGGTTACTTCGCGCGCTGAGTTCGCACACTGCAGTCGGTGCCTGCGCGCGGGCTGATTCCAAACTGCGCTGTCTTCCAGAGGTCGTCTCGATGAGCAAACTGTTCAGTGCGTTGACGTTGCGCGAGCTCTGCCTCGCCAACCGCATCCAGGTGTCGCCGATGTGCCAGTACAGTGCGGTCGACGGGTCGATGACCGACTGGCACCTGATGCATCTGGGCAGCCTCGCGCTCTCGGGCGCGGGATTGCTGATCATCGAAGCGACGCATGTCACCCGCGACGGGCGCATCACGCACGGGTGCAGCGGGTTGTACAGCGACTACAACGAATACGCGCTCGCGCGCGTGCTGCGGTTCTGTCGCGAACATTCCGACGTCGCGATCGGACTCCAGCTCGCGCATGCCGGCCGCAAGGCATCGAGCGAACGTCCATGGCAAGGTCGCTCTGCCCTCGCTGCGGCTGCCGATCCGTGGCCGACGGTCGCACCTTCGGCGTTGCCTGTCGGTTCCGGCTGGCCTACTCCGCGGGAGCTCAGCCGCGACGATCTGCGCGCGATCCGCGACGCTTTCGTGCGCGCGACGCAGCGGGCAGATCGACTCGGCATCGATCTCATCGAGCTGCACTCCGCCCACGGTTATCTGCTCTCGACCTTCCTGTCGCCGTGCTCCAACGTCCGCAGCGACGAGTACGGCGGCAGCCGCGACAACCGCATGCGCTTCGCCCTGGAGACGTTCAGTGCCATGCGTGGCGTGTGGCCGGAACGTAAACCGCTGGGGGTGCGCATCCATGGCACCGACTGGACCGACGGGGGCTGGACTATCGACGACGCGGTCGTCTACGCGCGCGCGTTGCAGCGGCTCGGATGTGACTACGTCACGGTATCGAGCGGCGGCGTGGTCGCCGATGCATCGATACCCGTCGGGTCGGGCTATCAGGTGCCGCTGGCCGAAGCCGTGAAGCGCGAAGTAGGCATCACGACCTGTGCGGTCGGAATGATCACCGAGCCGCAGCAGGCCGAATCGATCCTTGCCCAGGGGTCCGCCGATCAGGTCGCACTCGCCCGCGGCCTGCTGCTCAATCCCCATTGGCCGTGGACGGCGGCGGTCGCTCTCGGCGCGGAGGTTACCGTGCCCCCGCAGTACGACCGGGCTCGGCCGCGGCCAAGCTAGCTTTGCCGCGGGAACGCGTTGCGCCCAGTCGCGGTTGGCGCACCTGCGCGCCCAGCGACCGCGTCCTAGACCGTAACGCCGCCGCCGACTTCGAGCACCGCGCCATTGATGTAACTCGCTTCGTCGGAAGCGAGGAATGCGAACGCGTCGGCGATCTCTTCTGGCTTGCCTAATCGCCCCATCGGCACCTTCTCTTCAATCGCGTGCAGTACCCGTTCCGGTATCGAGTTGAGGATCGTGGTGGCGATGAACCCGGGACATACGACATTCGCGCGAATGCCCTTGCGCCCGAGCTCCTTCGCCCAGGTCTTCGTCATGCTGATCACCGCACCTTTGGTCGCGGCATAGTTCGTCTGACCGAAGTTGCCGTACAGCGCGACCACCGAGGAGGTGCTCAGGATCACCCCGGACTGCTGCTGAAGCATGATGTCGACGACCGCGCGCGTGCAGTTGTAGACCCCCTTCAGATTGATGTCTATCACCAGGTCGAACTGCTCTTCGGTCATGTTCTTGAGTTGCGCGTCCTTGACGATGCCGGCGTTGTTGACCAGCACATCGATGCGGCCGAACGTCGACAACGTCTGATCGACCATCTTTCGGATCGACGACATGTCGCGCACGTCGACGATCGCGCCCAGCGCCTCGCCCCCGGCTGCGCGGATCATCTTCACCGTCTCTTCGATGAGTTCGGGCGTCAGATCGCACACGGTCACCTTCGCGCCTTCGCGCGCGAACTTGAGCGCCGTCGCTTGGCCGATGCCACGTGCCGAACCGGTGATCACTGCTACCTTGTCGCGAAGACGCACGCGAATCTCCTGTATGGAAAGCACCCCGACAGATCCCTGCGACATGAAACATCTCGACACGGCGTCTTTGGTGCGAAGCAACATCCTGAGCCGAAATCGGCGATTGGACTGGAACCACTGATTGTTCCAAGGGAAGAATGTAGCCGAATCTACCGCGCTGCACAACCCAATGCAGACGGGCGTTGTGCGGTGATTTAGCACGATCCAGGCCCGCAATTCGGCATGGGAAATGGTGCGCAGCAAAGCGCAACCAGAGCCGGTGTGAGTTTCAGCGCGACAGCGTCGGGTAGCGGCTGAATTCCATCCGGGCCACGCCCTTTCGCAGCTCTACGACAGCCCGACCGCCGATCGGCAAGGTGGCCTTCCGGGCCCCGTGCCCGAACGGCAGCCCGCACACCACGGGAATGTCCAGACGCGCGCGAAAGTGCGCAATGACGGTTTCGAGTCCATAACCCGCGTCGTTCGGCATCGCTGGTACCGGGTCGAAACTCCCCAGCAGAAGCATCTGCTGGCGCTGCAGGACGCCTGCGTGGAACAACTGATAGAGCATCCGCTCGACCCGGTATGCACTCTCGTTGACGTCTTCGAGGAACAGGATCCCGCCGTTGACCCGAGGCATCCAGCGCGTGCCGACCAGTCCCGCGAGGACGGCGAGGTTGCCGCCCCAGAGTCGCCCCGCCGCGCTTGCCCGTCGGGGTCCGTCGGCGTCGAACGCAAGCCCGTGCGAAGACTGCGACAACACCGCGAAGAACTGCTCGACGGTGAACGGGTCAGGATCCGCGGATGCGAAGTCACCCGCGCTCGGCCCGGCGAAACTCACCCCGCCGTGCGCCAGATAGGCAAGATGAAACGCGGTGAAGTCGCTGTAACCGACGACGATCGGCTTGCGCGCCCGGATCGCCGCGAAGTCGAGCGTGTCGAGCAGTCGCACCAGGCCGTAGCCGCCGCGCGCGCTCATCACGACGTCGACGGCAGGATCGGTAGCAAAGGTCTGCAGGTCGGCCGCGCGTAACGCGTCGGGACCCGCAAAGCGTTGTTCGCGCGCGAACACGCTTTCGCCGCAGCTCACGCGCCAGCCACGCGCAGCGAAGAACGCCGCGGTCCGATCGACCAGTGCGGGGTCCGGCAGACTGCCCGACGGTGCGACGATGCCGAGCTGGCGCACCGGCGCGCCGGTCACGGCATCCAGCACGCGAGGCACGGGCGCGGCAGCGTCGGCTCCGC
>JACMMK010000304.1 GCA_014379045.1 Burkholderiales bacterium | reverse complement strand
CGCGCGACGTGCTGCGCGAGGGACAGGGCGCGGCGATCGTGCCCGAGGACGAAGGCGCATTCGCGGCACGGGTCGTGCAGCTGCTGACGGACCGCCCGGCGCTCGCCGCGCTCGCCGCGCGGACGCGTCCGTATGCCGAGACCTGGTCGGCAGGCGCGATGGCCAAGCGTCTGGTCGATTGGTATGCGCAGGTCATCGACGCCCGGCGCGGCGGTGCAAGCGCGGTCAGGCCGGTCGCACCGGCGTCCTGAAGCTGACCAGCAATACGCCCGCAATCACCAGCGCCGCACCGACCATCTGCATTCCGGTGATCGTCTCGCCGAGCACGATCGCGGCCATCGCGATCGTCGCGATCGGACCGATCGAGCTGATCAAGGCGACCTGGTTGGCGCCGAGCCGCCGTAGCGCTTCGGCCACCAGCAGGATCGGCAATACCGTCGACAGCGTCGCCATGCCGACTGCATAGACGTAGACCGTCGGCGGCGCGATCAGCGCGGCCGGGTCGCGCAGCAGGAAGAAGTGCGCGAGCGTGAAACCGCAGGCGATCGACGACGCGTAGCTCGTGAAGCGCATCGATCCTACGCGCGGGACGATGCGTGCACTGATCACCACGTAACACGCGTACGTGAAGGCGCTGGTCAACGTGAACGCGACGCCGATCGCCAGCGCCGACGCGTCGCCCACGACCTGAAGGTTCTGCCACACGACCAGCAGCACGCCCGCGTACGACAGGGCGAGCGAGGCGACCTGTGCGCGGTCGAGGCGGGTCTTGAACACGCGCCATGACAACAGCACGACGAACGTCGGGTACAGGAACAGGATCAGCCGCTCGAGACTGGCCGGAATGTAGGACAGCCCGATGAAGTCGAGATAACTCGACAGGTAGAAGCCCAGCACGCCGCAGCCGGTCATCCCGAACCAGTCGCGTCGCGCGATCGGCGACCTGTCCCGGGCAGCGCACCAGACGCCGAGGGCGATGAAGAACGGCAGTGCGATCATCATCCGCAGCGCGAAGGTCGTTGTCGCGTCGATCCCGTACGCGTAGATCAACTTGATGAAGATCGCCTTCGCCGAGAAGAACACCGCGCCCGCCAGTGCACACGCGAGTCCGATGCGCCGCGAGCGGCGGGTGACGAGAGTCTCCGACCGAGGCGGGGCATGCTGCGCGGGGGCCGCCATGCGCTCGGGCGACCGGGGTATCGGCACGCGCGACGATCAGCGTCGGCGGCTGCCGCCCAGCAGTGAGCCCAGCACGCCGCGCACGAGTTGTCGCCCGAGTTCGGACCCCATCTGGCGCGCGACACTCTTCACCGCGGTTTCGACCACCCCTTGACGGCCTGAACCGCGCGTCGACGCGCCACCCAGCAAGCCGCCGAGGGTGCCGAACAGTCCGCCCCCGACGCCCTCTGGCGTGGCGCCGGCGGGTGCAGCGCTCCCTGTTGGCGTTGCACCGGGGGTCGTGCTGTCGGGGGCGGTGCCGTAGCCGGCCTTCAGTCGTTCGTACGCGGACTCGCGATCGACCGCCTTCTCGTAATGGCCCGCCACCGGCGAGTCGGCGATCGTGCGGGTGCGCTCGTCCGGCGTGACCGGGCCGAGCCGCGACGCGGGCGGCAGCACGAATGCGCGCTCGGTGATCGACGGCGTGCCCTTCGCATCGAGCAGTGAGACGAGCGCCTCGCCGACGCCGAGTTCGGTGATCACCGATTCGATCTTCAAGCGCGGGTTCGGGCGCATGGTCGTCGCCGCTGTCTGCACGGCCTTCTGATCGCGCGGGGTGAACGCGCGCAGCGCATGCTGGACGCGATTGCCGAGCTGCCCGAGCACGGTGTCGGGGATGTCGAGCGGATTCTGCGTGACGAAATAGACGCCCACGCCCTTCGATCGGATCAGGCGTACCACCTGTTCGATCTTCTGCAGCAATGCCTGCGGCGCGTCGGTGAACAGCAGATGCGCTTCGTCGAAGAAGAACACCAGCCGCGGTTTCTCGGGGTCGCCGACCTCGGGCAACTGCTCGAACAGTTCCGACAGCAGCCAGAGCAGGAACGTCGCATAGACCTTCGGCGAGTTCATCAAGCGGTCGGCAGCCAGGATGCTGATGACGCCGAGACCCTTCGCATCGGTCTGCATGAAGTCGCCGATGTCGAGCGCGGGTTCGCCGAAAAAATTCTCGCCGCCCTGGCTGCGCAATTGGAGAAGCGAGCGCTGGATCGTGCCGACCGACTGTTTCGACACATTGCCATAGGTGACGGTCAGCGCGTCCGCTTGATTGGCGCAACT
>JACMMK010000303.1 GCA_014379045.1 Burkholderiales bacterium | reverse complement strand
CGAGCGCGTGCGCCGCGAGCATCGCCATCGCGGGGGGGACGTCAGGGGCACGAGAGAGGGCACGGGGGCGGGCGTCACGGGGGGCTTCATCCTGCTCAGTTGGTTGATTCGCGTGCGCAACAGCATGACCGCGGCGGCGGCGGCGCGCACTTCGATTGACTCGTGCACCCGACGAACCTAAAATCCGCGGCCCCGTGGCGAATTAGCTCAGCGGTTAGAGCAGCGGAATCATAATCCGTTGGTCCGGGGTTCAAATCCCTGATTCGCCACCAAGTATTCCGGAGACCGGGTCTATTTTCCAGGTCGTTCAGTTCGTCTGCGTCGAGAATGCCCGGCCCGCTCGTCGTGTGTCCGGCACCGGTGCGGACGGTGTTCCATCGTCTGGGGTCAGGCACCCGATCCAGCGCATCGTGGCGCTGGGCTTTCTGCTGATGCTTTGCGCACTGGCCGGTATCGGTGACAGCCGGGCCCAGTTCCAGCGTACGCTGCCGGCCAACGGCGCGATCGGCGTGGTACGCGCGGACGCGAGTCTGCCCTTACCGCTGGTGCGCGTCGACCGGGAGGTGTATCGACTGGCGCCGGGCGGCATCATCGTCGACCAGAGCAACCGCAGCCTGGTCCACGCGCAACTGCCGGCACAAGCGACGGCCTACGTCGTGTTCGATCGAAATGGCGACATCCTGCGCATGTTTCTGCTGACCCCGGTCGAGTTGCAGCGTCTGCGCGCGCGCTGATCCGGTTTCTCCCTCCGAAGCACTCCCGTCGACGCGCTGCCCTCCTCAACGACCGCCCCCCCGATGCCGCGCAAGCTGTACATCCGCACCATCGGCTGCCAGATGAACGAGTACGACTCGCAGAAGATGTCGGACGTGCTGTTCGCAGCCGAGGGCGCCGAGCGCACCAGCGATGCCGCTGACGCCGATATCCTCCTGTTCAATACCTGCTCGGTACGCGAGAAGGCGCAGGAGAAGGTGTTCACCGATCTCGGGCGCGCACGCGAACTGAAGCTCGCGCGACCGGACATCCTGATCGGCGTCGGCGGATGTGTGGCCAGTCAGGAAGGCGCGGGCATCCTCGAACGCGCGCCGTTCGTCGATCTGGTGTTCGGACCGCAGACGCTGCACCGGTTGCCTGCGCTCATCGCCGCGCGCCGGTCGAGCGGGCTGCCGCAGGTCGACATCTCATTTCCCGAGATCGAGAAGTTCGATCATCTGCCGCCGACGCGGGTCGAAGGGGCGACCGCGAGCGTGTCGATCATGGAAGGCTGCAGCAAGTACTGCAGCTTCTGCATCGTGCCGTATACCCGCGGCGAGGAAGTGTCGCGACCGCTCGACGACGTGCTTGCCGATGTCGCGGAACTCGCGCAGCGCGGCGTCAGCGAGGTTACGCTGCTCGGCCAGAACGTCAACGCCTGGCGCGCGCCCGTGCTCCGCGTCGGCACCGAAGTCGGCGCCGACGCCGCCGTAACCCCCGACATGGACGCCCACGCGGGGTCTGCCGCGCGCGCCGGTTTCGCGCTGTTGCTCGAATACGTCTGCGAGATCCCCGGCATCGAACGGGTGCGCTACACGACCTCGCATCCGCGTGAATTCGGCGACGCGCTGATCGAGGCGCACGCGCGCCTGCCGAAGCTCGCACGGCACGTGCATCTGCCGGTGCAGTCGGGGTCGGACCGCGTGCTGAGCGCGATGAAGCGCGGGTACAGCACGCTCGAATACAAGTCGATCGTGCGCCGGCTGCGGCGCGCGTGCCCGCAGATCTCGATCAGCTCCGATTTCATCGTCGGCTTCCCGGGTGAGACCGACGAGGATTTCGAGCGCACGATGAAGCTCGCCGATGAGCTCCGCTTCGACGGCAGTTTCTGCTTCACCTACAGCGCACGGCCGGGTACCCCGGCGGCCGCGCTTTGTGACGACGTGCCGTTCGACACGAAGAACGACCGGGTGCGCCGGCTGCAGGCACAGGTCGACGGCTATGCCGCCTCGGTCAGTGCCGGCATGGTCGGCACGCGCGAGCGGGTACTGGTCACCGGCCCGTCGCGCCGCGATGCCGACGAGTTCGCGGCGCGTACTTCGAACAACCGCGTCGTCAACTTCGCCGGTCCGCGCCATCTGATTTCGCGATGGGTCGAGGTCGAAATCACCGAGGCGCGCGCACACACGTTGCGCGCGGTCGTCGCCCACCCCACGCGCGGGCATGCTCCCGATTCCGAAACTGCGTCTGAGCGTGCACGCACGCAGACGCACGCCGGATGAGGACGCAAGGCCAACGGCGAGAGATCCGTCACCTGACAGGTGACGGGATCGACGGGACCGAGTGGGGCTCACTCATCGTCTCCGGCCATCCTTCGATCCGGGACACAGGAGAGGGACGATGACCCCGCCGCGCACGCCCGGACACGCGCGGCCGCTGCAGGTCGCCTTCACCCCGATCGACAACGCGCGGCTGGCCAATCTGTGCGGGCCGCTCGACGAGAACCTGCGCGCGATCGAGCGCGCGCTCGAGGTGAAGATCTCGCGTCGGGGCGCGACCTTCTCGCTCGCCGGGGAGCTGACGCAGGCGCGCATCGCTGCGTCGGCACTGCAGCGTTTTTACACGCAGGCGCACCGCGAAGTCTCGCTCGAAGACGTCCAGCTCGGGTTGGTCGAGGCGGGGCGCAACGCCGGCACCGACGGCCAGGCGCCCGAGCCCGGCGTCGAGCCCGCACCCGGTGCCCTGGCGCTGCTGACTCGACGTCCGGACCTGCACGCGCGCACCCCTGCACAGCAGCAATATCTCGAGCAGATCCGGGAGTTCGACATCACCTTCGGCATCGGCCCGGCCGGCACCGGCAAGACCTATCTGGCGGTGGCGAGCGCAGTCGATTCGATCGAGCGCGATCAGGTAAAGCGCATCGTGCTGGTGCGTCCCGCGGTCGAGGCGGGAGAACGACTCGGCTTCCTCCCCGGCGATCTCGCGCAGAAGGTCGACCCCTACCTGCGTCCGCTCTACGACGCCCTCTACGATCTGATGGGATTCGACAAGGTGGGGCGCCTGTTCGAGCGCAGCGCGATCGAAGTCGCACCGCTCGCCTACATGCGCGGGCGTACGCTGAACCAGTCGTTCATCATCCTCGATGAAGCGCAGAACACGACTCCCGAGCAGATGAAGATGTTCCTGACCCGCATCGGTTTCGGCACGCGGGCGGTGATCACCGGCGACGTCACCCAGATCGATCTCGCACGCGGCCAGAAGAGCGGACTGATCGATGCGAAGTCCGTGCTCGCCGACGTGCGCGGCATCGGCTTCACGTATTTCAGTTCGGCCGACGTCGTTCGCCATCCGATCGTCCAACGTATCGTCGATGCATATGAAAAGCGCCAAGCAGACGACTCGCACTGAGACGGCGCGGGCCGCGCCGGAACGTGCGCAGATCGGCGTGCAGAACCCGAGCCGGAGCCGGCGCGTGCCGCCCGCGGCCCGGATCGTGCGCTGGGTACGCGGCGCCCTCGGCGACGGTGCCGGGGCTGCGCGTGCGCAGATCACGGTGCGCTTCGTTTCGCGTACGGAGGCCGCCGAGCTGAATCGGCGCTATCGTGCGCGCGACTATGCGCCGAACGTGCTGTCGTTTCGCTATGCCGAACGCGGCGCGATCGTCGGCGATATCGTGGTCTGCCCTGCGATCGTCGCGCTCGAGGCGCGCGCGCACGACATGAGCTTCGAGTCCCGGCTCGCCCATCTGGTCGTGCACGGCATACTGCACCTGCGCGGCTTCGATCATGCCAGCGCGCTTGATGCACAGCGGATGGAACGGCTCGAGTCGCGCGTGGTGACGGCGCTCGGCCACAATGACCCCTGGGCCGGCGAGCGCGCCGCGCATGAGACAATGAAGACTGGAAATACTTCCGTTCCCGTATGAACGACGACAGTAAGCCCGGTTGGCTGACCCGACTCGGCACATTGCTGCTGCGAGAGCCGGAAGACCGCGACCAGCTGGTCGAACTGCTGCGCACCGCGTCCGAGCGCAACCTCCTCGACGAGGAAGCGCTGGCGATGATCGAAGGCGTGCTCGAAGTGTCGGAACTCGACGCGGGCGGCGTGATGCTGCCGCGCGCACAGATCGAGTTCATCGACATCGAGCACGAGCCCGCGCAGATCATCGCGCAGGTCGTCGGCGCGGGTCATTCCCGCTTTCCCGTGATCGACGGCGGCAAGGACGAAGTGATCGGCATCCTGCACGCGAAGGACCTGCTGCGGTTCTATGCCGAGGGCGAGAACAACCTGCGCGGCATGCTGCGCCCGGCAGTGTTCGTGCCGGAGGCCAAGCCGCTCAACGTGCTGCTGCGCGACTTCCGGCGCAGCCGCAATCACATGGCGGTGGTCGTCGACGAATACGGCGGGGTGGCAGGGCTGGTCACGATCGAAGACGTGATCGAACAGATCGTCGGCGATATCGAAGACGAATACGACTTCGAGGACGCCGAAGGCGGTATCGTCGTCTCCGATGCCGAGCGCGGCATATACCGCGTGACGGCCGCGACTCCGATCGAGGACCTGAACGCGCGCCTGGATTCGTCGTTCGCGACCGAAGATTACGATACGGTCGGCGGACTGGTGGTCAACGCGTTCGGTCGCGTGCCGCGCCGAAACGATCAGATCGAGATCGGCCGCTGCGACTTCCTGGTGCTGCGCGCCGACCGCCGCCGGCTGCATCTGGTGCAGGTGACCCGGCACCGCACGCCGTGAGTGCGCCCGCCTCGCCGAGCACCGTCTCGCGAGGCGAGGGTCGACCCGATCCGCGCGGCGCGCACGAGTGGTGGACGGCACCGGCACATTGGCTGCGCCGGGCGTTGCCTTCGGCCTTCGCGAGTTTCCTGGCGGGCGTGCTGTGCACGTTTGCGTTCGCGCCCTTCCATGCCTACTGGATCGCGCCGATCGCGTTCGTGCTGATGCTCGCGCTGATCGACCTCGCACCGAACGCGCGCGCCGCGGCGTGGCGCGGCTTCGTGTTCGGCCTCGGCTACTTCCTCGGCGGCGTGTCGTGGGTGTATGTGAGCATGAACGTCTACGGCGCGATGCCGCTGCCGTTGGCCGCACTCGCCACCGTCGGCTTCTGCGCCTATCTCGCGCTGTTCCCGATGCTCGGGTTCTGGCTGCTGAAGACAGTGCCTGCCGGGGCCGCGTGGCTCGCCGCGTTCCCCGCGTGCTGGGTGCTCAGCGAATGGCTGCGCGGCTGGTTGTTCACCGGCTTCAGCTGGCAGGCGATCGGCTATTCGCAGAGCACCGAGAGCCCGCTCGCCGGATGGGCGCCGGTCGGCGGCGTCTATGCGATCAGCCTCGCGCTGACCGTTACCGCGGCGGCGATCTGGCTCG
>JACMMK010000302.1 GCA_014379045.1 Burkholderiales bacterium | reverse complement strand
TCCGCGACGGCGGCGTCGAGCCATTCGACGCGCCCGCGCGCCAGACGCTGCCACGCACCGGATGGCGCATTGCGCGCACGCTGCGCAGCGACGCCGGCACGCCGGCGACGGTTTCGCAGACACTCGAGGACACGCCGTTCTACGTGCGCTCGGTGCTCTCTTCGGGACTGCTCGGCGAGACTGTCGTGTCGATGCACGAGACCTTGAACGTGCCTCGATTGACTTCGACCGCGGTGCAGCTGATGCTGCCCTGGCGGATGCCCAGGGCGCGCTGACCCCTCGCTGCACCGTTCGCCGGAGCCCTTGCCGATGCTTCCCTCGCACGATCGTTTTCCGTATTCGGGCATCGACACCCGAGCGAAGTACGCGTGGCCCGAGGGCAAGCGGCTCGCGCTCTACATCGCGATCAACATCGAACATTTCCCGTTCGGCGTCGATGGCGGCATCGATCTCGATCGCGAAACCAAGCCATGGAGTCAGCGCAGTTGGCTGTGGCGTGAATACGGCAACCGCGTCGGCGGCTGGCGCCTGGCCGAGCTGTTCGACGAACTCGGCATCAACGTCGGGGTGATCGTCAATTCAGAGAACTATGCGCACTGCCCCGAACTGATCGAACGCTATCGCCGTCGCGGTGACGAGACGATCGGCCACGGCACGTCGAACGGCACCGAACGGCCGATCGACATGAGTGTCGAGACCGAGCGGCACATGGTCGGCGAGGTCACTGCGACAATGACCCGCGCCGATGGAGCACGACCGGTCGGATGGATGACGCCGTATTTGACGCCGAGTCTCGCGACGACCGATCTGCTGATCGACCACGGCTATTCGTACGTGCTCGACTGGGGCATGTGCGACGAGCAGCCGTTCTGGGTCAAGGGTGGCAGCTCCGGGGTCGGCGCTGGGAGCGGCAGCGCCGGGGCCTCAGCCGGGGACGGCCGCGCGGGGCGCGACGGCCGGATTCTCGCGCTGCCGTATCCGATCGAGCTCAACGATCAGCCGGCGATCGTCGGCCGCCGTCACACCGCCGCCGACTACGCGGATATGCTGGTCGATCAGTTCGACGAGATGTCGCGGCGGGCGGTGACGACGCCGCTCGTGTTCGCGATGTCGCTGCACACGTTTATCGTCGGCCAGCCGTTTCGCATCGTGCATCTGCGTCGTGCGCTCGAGCACATGCGCCGGCACAGCGATAACGTGTGGTGGACGCTGCCGAAGACGATCGCGGGGTATTACGGAGCGTTGCCGGCGGAGGTTCAGCTCGGGGTCGATTGAGCTTGCTTGCGTGCAGCGGCTGACTCGACGCCGCCCGGGTCACCCCGCCCGTGCCCGAGGGCGTTGCTACTCGAGCTTTATCTGGTTCGTCTTGACGATGTCTTCCCAGCGCTTGCGCTCCGAGGCGACAAATGCGTTGAACTCGGCAGGCGACGCGCTGGCTACGAACGGTACCAGAAGCTTGGCGGAACTCTCCTTGAGACGCGCGTCGCCGACCATCTCGACGATGCTTCGGTGAAGCTGATTGATGATGGCGGGCGGGGTCTTCGCGGGTGCAAACAGGCCGACCCAGTTGATGCTGCCCACGCCCTTCAATCCGACTTCGGTGAACGTCGGCACGTCCGGCAGCTCCGGGAGTCGGCTCTCGCCGGTAATCGCGTACGCCTTGAGTTGGCCCGCGCGCAGCAGCCCGATGACCGAGGCGACGTTCGTATTGGAGAGCTGCGCCTCGCCACGCAGTAAAGAAGGGACGGTCTCTCCGGCGCCCTTGGAAGGGATGTGCACCATCTGCGTACCCGTGGCGGCCAGAAAAGCGAGCATGTCCAGATGCGGATGGCCGCCCAGCGGCGCGTTGTAGTTGAGCTGTCCCGGTCGCGACTTGGCGTAGGCCACGAGCTCCTGGAACGTGGTCGGCGGAAACTTGGCCGCCGCAACCACCACGTGCTGGATCGCGGCAAGCATCGAGATGCCGGTGAGTTCCTGCGCCGGGTCGACCCGCATGCGTTTTGCGAACATGACCGGAACGATGGCGTTGGACGTGTTGTTGCCGACGATGAAGGTGTAGCCGTCGGGCTGTGCCCGCGCCGTCAACTCCAACGCGATGGTGCCGGATGCACCGGGGCGATTGTCGACGACGACCTGCTGGCCGAAACGCTCGGTGAACAATGGCCCCACCAGGCGAGCGACGATATCGTTGGCCCCACCGGGCGGGAACGGCACAATGAACCGCAGCGGGCGTTGCGGATACGAATCCGCCGCCCCGCTCGCCGCGGCCGCCAGCACGCAATGCGCGATGGCCGCGTACCCGATCAGGATGATCGTCTTCATCGTTGGCTCCTCAATGGCGTCCTCAGCGACATGCCTGCGTAGCGGCGATCGGCGGCGCGCCTTCAGTACCGGCGTAAGGCGTCGGCGCCCGCCGGGCGCGGCGCGATGGCGAGAGGTACGAGACTGCGCGCACCAAAGCCCTTTACCGTGTCGTCCGGATGCGCAAGGCAGACATCGCGCAGGCGCAGGAACGCCTGGCCTGCGCCGGTGCTGCGCCAGAACCACTCCCTCGCTTCAAGTGCTACCCGCGCCCCCGGTTGTACCGCAGCCGCTTCGAGGTAGTAGGCCTTGAGGTCCTGGGTCACGAGCCGCAACGCGAGCGGCAACGGCACATCGTCGCGATAGCTCGTCGTCGTGGGATCTGCAATGAACCCGGCGAGAAACCGGGCCATTTCCGCGGGGCCAAGCCCGCTCAGTGTCGCCGTGGTGCGTCGGCGCCGGCTGACGGCGAGTTCGTACCAAGGAGCAAGCGCTGCCACTTCGCGCAGCAACTCTCCGGCGAGCCCCTCTGCTTCGACCGGCCGGCTGAAATTGACCGGGCAGGCGAACACACTGCCATCCTCCTCCGGCTGGTCGGTGACCGGCACCTCCTCTGCATAGTCTTCCAGCACCGGGCCGGACGTCGCGTCGAACAGGCTCAAGGCCGCGCGCAGTACGCGACGCTGAAACGCGGGATCGCCGGGTACGCCGAGCGGCCTGCCGAGGATGAACGGCACCCACAGCGCGCGCGGCGGACGGATCGCCGCCGTGTGCTCGCGCACGAGAGAAATCTGGGTGGTCGGAATGCCTTCTTCTTCCAACCACCGCGCCAGTGCACCCACGGTGCACGTGCATCGGGGTCAGACCGGCGTGAGCAGAACGGCGTCGACCGCGTCGCGCTTCAGCAGCCCCGCAACCTCGCGTGCCTTCGGCTCGAGCCCGGGCAATCGCGCGGCGCCCATGAACGCGTAGTGATAGCGGGCGAGCGAAGCGATCACCCCTTCGTCGGCGAGTTCGCGCAGCCGGTCGATGGGAAAAACCACGTTCGCGTCTTGCTGAAAACCGGTGCGGTCGTAGTTGGTCGATAGATGGCTCATCACGAGGTCATCGGCATCCACATCGCCGGGGATGACGCGGTAATCGTTCGCGACGGCACCATCGGCATAGGCAACGTCGTCGCGCCGGTGGATGCCGGACGTCGTGATCAGCGCGACCCGCCGCTCGTCGAGCGGGGGTCCGGCGACCCACGGCTGCCCGCTGAAGGCGGGAATCTCATCGATCATCTGCAGCAGCAGTTCGCGCTCCCATTGTCCCAGTTCGGCAAGACGTGGCATTTCGGCTCCTCGGTGGTTAACGTGCAGGACAGCGTCTGACATCGTGAAACCGGTGCGCTGCTGCGCTCGTTTTCTTGTGCGCAGAAGTTTGCTGCGGTCGGCGCGACTTGGTTCGGAAGGCGTTATTCGTCGGCTTCAATCGTTCGGCGTCTGATCGGCGCGGCTGCGAGCGCGCGTACCAAGCCGCTAGTTGCTCTTGATGTTGGCGGCACGCAGCACCTTACCCCAGCGCATCGATTCGGCGCGCAGCAGCGCGAGCGTGTCTTCGGGCGACAAGGGTAGTGGCGACGCGGCACCGAGCGTCGCGAAAGTCTTGCGCACATCGGCTTGCGCGAGCACCTGAACGATACCCGCGTGCAGCTTGTCGATGACCGGGCGCGGCGTGCCGGTCGGTGCCATGAAGGCGAAGATGCTGGTGACCTCGTAGTCCGGTGCCTTCAACTGCTCGCCCAGGGTTGGCAGATCGGGCAGCTCTTCCGCACGCGTCTTGCTGGCAACGCCCAGCGCGCGCAGCTTGCCGGCCCGGATCAGCGGCATCGCGATCGCGATGCCGGGCCAATAGAGCTGTGTCTCGCCGGAAAGCACGCCGGTCAGCGCGGGTGCGCCCCCCTTGTAGGGCACGGCGACGAGCGCCGTACCGGTCATCTGCTGAAACAGCTCGCCCGCCATGTGCGGCATGCTGCCGGTGCCGAAGGTCGCGTAAGCGATTTCTCCCGGTCGGGTCTTCGCAAGCGCGACGAGATCCCGGGTTGTTCGCACCGGCAACGACGAATGCACGACCAGAATGTGCTGCACTTGCCCCAGTAGCGTGATCGGCACGAGATCGCGCAACGTGTCGTAGGGCATCTTGGAGAAGATGTACGGATTGATCGCATGCGTCTGCAATCCGTCGACGACCAGCGTGTAGCCGTCGGCCGCCGCGCGCACGACCATCTCGGTACCGATCATGCCGTTGGCCCCGCCACGGTTGTCGACGATGAACGCCTGCCCGTACAGCTGCGCCAGCTTTTGTCCGGCCACGCGCGTCAGCACGTCGATATTGCCACCGGCGGCCCACGGCACGACGAGGCGCACGGGCCTGTCGGGGTAGGCCTTGTCGGATTGCGCGAGCGCGGGCAGGGCGCCGAGCGCCAGGACGGACATCGTGACCTTCGACAACAGGTTGTTCATCCGCTCCTCCGAGTTCTACCCTGTGCGGCGCTCGTCGGGACACGCCGATGGCTCTAGTGGCCAGGCGCACGAGCATGACCGGGTAGATGTCCGACCGCAAGTACTGGCCGTTATTTTCCCCTACCGCAGTGCGCTACCTCTCGCTTTGGGCCAGCTGCAAGGCGCTGCCCCTAGCGCGCGAGTTCGCGCACGATGTGCTGTTGTCGCCGTGAGATCGGCAGCTTCTCCGCGAGCCCCTTCAGCATCACCACCCAATGCGCATCGACATCGGCGCCGGACATCCGCTCGAACCCCGTGATCGCCTCGCGCGCGACCAGGCAGTTGCGATGGATGCGCACGAAGCGCGCGGCGAACTCCTGCTCGAGCCGCGTCAACGATTCCTCGATCAGGTACTCGCGCTGCGCGATGCGGATCGTCACGTACTTGAGTTCGGCCTTGAAGTAGATGATGTCGGCGAGCGGCACCAGGTACACGCGGCCGCCCTCGGTCACCGACACGTGCTGACGCGGCGCTTCGGCGAGCCCGCGCAACAGCTCGGCGCGCAGCGGCGCGATCGCACGGGCCTTCGCCAGCGCCTCTGCGAGGCGCGACGCGCGGATTGGCTTCAGCAGATAGTCAATCGCGTTCAGCTCGAAGGCCTTCACCGCGTACTCGTGATAGGCGGTGATGAAAATGACGGCAGGCGGATCGTTCAGCTTGAGCAGGTGTTCCGCGAGTTCGACGCCTTCCATCTCGGGCATGCGGATGTCGAGCAGCACGAGGTCGGCGTCCTGGCCTTGCAGCAGCTCGAGTGCCTCGCGTCCGGTCGCGGCTTCGCCGACCACTTCTAGCGGCACCTTGGCAGCGCAGTCGACCAGCAGGTCGCGCAGACGATTGCGGGCCGGGGCTTCGTCGTCGACGATCACCACGCGCAGCAGGCGTTCGGGGTTCGCATTCATGCGCTCATGCGCGCCGATCGGTGTTGGTATAGGGAACCCGGATCGTCACCTCGTAGCGCCCGTCGAGCTGGCGCGTACGCATCCGGGCTTCGGCATCGAAAAAAAGCTGCAGCCGTTCTCGGATATTGTCCACTGCAATCCGGTTGCCGTGGCGCCGGTCGCCCGAAGCAGGCAGCGGGTTCGACAGGATCGCGTGGACTTCGTTGCCGACGCGGAAGATCCGCACCGTCACCGTGCCGGGGGCGATCGACGGTTCGATGCCGTGATAGACCGCGTTCTCGAGCAGCGGCTGCAACACCAGCGCCGGCAGGCGCGCCTCGCCTGGCATCTGGTCCACATCCCATTCGACCCGCAGCCGGTCGCCAAGGCGCACCTGTTCGATCGCGAGATACTGACGTGCGAGTTCGACTTCGCTTGCGAACGTCGACAGCGCCCGGCTGTCGGCCATCAAGGCGCGAAACAGATCGGCGAGGTCTTCCAGCACGTGCTCGGCGCGACGCGGGTCGGCACGGATCAGCGACAGCACCGCGTTCAGGCTGTTGAACAGGAAGTGCGGACGAATGCGGGCCTGCAGTGCCTGGAGCCGCGCCTCGACCAGCGCGGGCGACAGCGCGCGGCTGCGCAGGTCGAACCAGCTCAGCAGCATGCCGACCCCGACCACGGTGAAGAACAGATGGCGTGGCAGCGAGTCGCCGGTCCCGCCCATCCAGCCCTGCCCGAGCAGATCGAACATCGCGGTGATCGCCATCGCGGTCAACAACACCGCGCCGACGCCGACTTCGTAGCGGTTGCGGTCGATCGTCGGCTGGAACAGCGCGAGTACGAGCAGGGTCAGGAACATCACCGGCTGCACCAGGGCCGAGATCTCGATCAGCACTTCACCGATCGCGCGCAACGATGCACTCTTCAACACCGCGGCGACCAGAGACGCCGCGTTCACGGCGAGCAGGATGCGCAGCAGTACGCCGAGATTGCGGAAATCGGGCAGGCGCGCGCTGCTGTGCAGCGTGTCCGGTCGAGGCGCGTGGACATCGGCGCGCGCGGCCTCCTCCAACGGGCTGCGCGCGCCGGAGGACGCGGGCTTTTCGCCTATACTCGTTGAATGGGTCGCGTCGCGATTCATCCCTCCATTGTCGACGCCTGTCCGCGCTCCATGCAACCTGAGAACGCACCACGGCCTACGTCTGCGGGTGGCTGGTCGGGCCGTTTCGACGAGCCGGTCTCGGAACTGGTCAAGCGCTACACGGCCTCGGTCGACTTCGATCGCCGGCTCGCCGAGTACGACATCCAGGGTTCACTCGCGCATGCAAGGATGCTCAACGCGTGCGCGATCCTGCCGGCCGAGGATCTGGCCGCGATCGAGCGCGGCATGGCACAGATTCTCGGCGAAGTGCGCGGCGGCGCCTTCGTGTGGCGTCTCGAGCTCGAAGATGTCCATCTGAACATCGAGCGTCGACTGACCGAACTCGTCGGCGACGCGGGCAAACGGTTGCATACCGGCCGCTCGCGCAACGATCAGGTCGCCACCGATGTACGGCTGTGGCTGCGCGCGGCGATCGACCAGATCGATATCGGTCTGCGCGCGCTGCAGAGCGCGTTGGTCGACCTCGCCGACGCGCACGTCGACACCGCCATGCCCGGGTTCACCCACCTGCAGGTCGCGCAGCCGGTATCGTTCGCGCATCATCTGCTGGCCTATTTCGAGATGCTCGCGCGCGATCGCGAGCGCTTTGTCGACTGTCGCCGGCGGGTGAATCGATTGCCGCTCGGCGCCGCCGCCCTCGCCGGTACCAGCTTTCCGATCGACCGTGCCCGGGTCGCGCGCGACCTCGGCTTCGACGCGGTGAGCGCGAACTCGCTCGACGCGGTGTCCGACCGCGATTTCGCGATCGAGTTCTGTGCGGCGGCGGCGTTGACGATGACGCACCTGTCGCGCTTTTCGGAGGAACTCATCCTCTGGATGAACCCGCGCTTCTCGTTCATCGATCTCGCCGACCGCTTCTGCACCGGCTCGTCGATCATGCCGCAGAAGAAGAACCCGGACGTGCCCGAACTCGTGCGCGGCAAGGTCGGTCGCGTCAACGGCCATCTGGTCGCACTGCTCACTTTGATGAAGGGCCAGCCGCTCGCCTACAACAAGGACAACCAGGAAGACAAGGAGCCGTTGTTCGATACCGTCGACACCGTGCTGATGACGTTGACGATCTATGCCGACATGGTCGGCGGTATCCGCGTGAATGCGCGGGCGATGCGCGAGGCGTTGAAGCAGGGGTTCGCGACCGCCACCGATCTCGCCGACTATCTGGTGCGCCAGGGGGTGCCGTTCCGCGATGCGCACGAAGCCGTTGCGCGCGCGGTACGCCATGCGGAACAGGCCGGGTGCGACCTGCCCGACCTGCCGCTCGCCGACCTGCAACGCTTCTCGCCGCTGATTCGCGACGATGTGTATGCAGTGCTGACCATCGAAGGGTCGATGGCGAGTCGCAACCATGTCGGCGGCACCGCGCCCTCGGCGGTGCGCGCGGCGTTGATCGAGGCGCGCGCCCGCCTCTGACTCCGTAATTCTGCGCGGGTCGTAGTCTCAGGCCGCCGTGCCGTAAATCTCGGCGATCCGAATCGCATCGACCTGCGCCGGCGGGCGGTCGCAAACGACGCGTCCTGCGCGCAACCCGACGACACGATCGGCATGCACGAGCGCGAGCGCGGTCTGATGCAGACTGCACAACACGCTCACCTGCCGTTCACGGCAGCATTCCTGGAGCAGTTGCAGGATCGCCGCGCCGGTCATCGGGTCGAGACTCGCGACCGGCTCGTCGGCGAGCAGCACCGCAGGTGCCTGCGCCAGCGCACGCGCGAGCGCGACCCGCTGTTGCTCGCCGCCCGACAGCGTGTCGGTGCGTTGCTGTGAACGTGCGAGGAGCCCGACACGATCGAGGCATTCGAGCGCGAGCAACGTGTCGGCGCGGGTGAACCGCCGCGACCAGCTGCGCCAGCGCGGGCTGTAGCCGAGGCGACCCGCGAGCACGTTGTCGAGCGCGGACAGCCGGTCGATCAGCGCATGCGACTGGAACACCATCGCGACCGTCCGACGCTCGCGCGCGGCCAGGCCGCGCGCATCGCGCCCTGCGATCGAAACCACGCCTGAGTCGAATGCGCAGAGGCCGGCTGCGCCGCGCAACAGCGTCGTCTTGCCCGCGCCGCTCGCGCCGAGCAGTGCGACGAATTCGCCGGCGCGACAGTCGAAGCTCACCGCGTCGAGCGCGACGCGCGTGCCGAATCGATGGGTCACCTGCTGGAACGCCAACACGACCGGCGCCTGGCCCGCCGTGTCGATCGGCGAGGCTTGAAGCGCGGCCGCCACGCGCTCGTTCATGCTGACCGACCCGCTTCGGCAGACGCATCTCCGGCGACCCGCTTGCACGCGGTCATTCTGCGACCCGATCCCGCGAGTTCATTTCAGGCGCGCACGCAGGGCGCCGCTCACCTGATCGATGACCGTGACCACGACGAGCATCACGGCAATGATCGTCGCCAGGCGCGCGAAGTCGAGCAGGTCCATGCTGTTCTTTAGTTCCTGTCCGATCCCGCCGGCGCCGACCACGCCCAGCACCATCGATGCGCGCACATTGAATTCGAACAGATAGAGCGCGGTCGATGCGCTCACCGGTGCGAGCTGCGGCACCAGCGCGTAGACGATCGCCGTCAGGCGTCCTGCACCGGTCGTACGCATCGCGTCGACGGTCGCAAGCGACGCGCTCTCGACATGGTCGGCGAACAGCTTGGCGGCGCTGCCCCAGGTGTGCAGGGCGACGCCCAGCATCCCGGCGAAGGGTCCGAGCCCGACCGCCGCGACCAGGATCAGCGCGAACACGAACGAGTCGATGCCGCGCAGCGCGTTCAGCAGCCAGCGGGTCGGCAAATACGCCCAGGGCAGCGGCGTGATGTTGCGGCTCGCGAGCAGCACCGTCGGAATCGCGAGCAGCACGGCGATGGTCGTGCCGAGTGCGGCGATCGCCACGGTCTCGGCGGTGCGCAGCAGGATGACCGGCAGCTCTGCGATTGCCGGTGGCCATGCCTGGCCGAGCCAGAACGCGAGCTTCGGCAGTCCTTCGAACAGCCGACCCAGATCGACCCGGGTCAGCCAGACCGCGACCGCGTAGAAGCCGAGCAGGAACGCGAACACCAGCGCGCGGCGCGCAGGCCGCCACGGATCGCCGCCACGCGCGTCGACGATCGCGTCGAACGCGGCGACGATCTTCGCGCGAGATTCAGCCACCCAAACGCTTCAGCCGTCCGACCGCGATACCTGCCGCTTCGATCGTCGCGTAGCTCGCGTGCGTCGCCTGGCTGAAGCCGGTGTAACGCGGCGGCAGCAGCGTCTTCGCCTCGTCGAGCGTGAGCGCGAGGATCACCCGCTGGATCGTCGCGATATCCGCGGCCGACATCGTCTTCGACACGGCAATCGCGTCGTTCGGCAGGTCGGGCGACGTCCACACGATGCGCGTCTGCTCGGGCTTGATGCGGCCGGCTGCAATCATCGCGTTTCGATTGCGGTCGAAGTCGGTGGCGAGGTCGACCTGCCCCGAAGCCACCGCCATCTGGTTGGCCGGATGCGAGGCGCCTTCGTTGTATTTCCAGAACGTCTTCGGGTCGATCTTCCACACTTCGCGCGAGAAATAGGTGGGCACCAGCCAGCCGGAAGTCGACCCCGAGTCGGCAAAAGACATCGACAGACCGCGCGTGTCGTCGGGAAACTTGCCGACTTTCAAATCGGGGCGGGCAACGATGATCGCGTTGTAGGTCGGACGATCGTCGTAGCGGACGGTGGCGATCGCCTGGCACCCCGACGCGTTGTTGGCGAGCACGTAGCCCCACGGCCCCATCCACGCGAGGTCCAGATTGCCGGTCGCCATCGCCACCGCGAGACCCGCCCAATCGGTGGTCACGTCGAGTTGGAAGTCCGGGGCTCCGAGCTGCTTCGCCACGTGGGTGAAGAACGGGGTGTAAGCCCGGCGCGTGTCTTCGGCGGTCGGCAGGAACGGGCCCACGCCGACGCGAAGGCGACGGCGTGTCTGTGCGTGCAGCGGCAATGGCAGCGCCATCGTCGCGCCGGCTGCGGCGCCGAGCGTGCGAAGAAAGTGGCGACGCGTTCGTTCGGACATCGGGTTCACCTGTGAGGGATAAGCGGGGTCTCAGGAACCGGGCTGGTCATGCTACGTGCACTTCGCCCGATCGGATGCAGCCGCCTGCCCGTCGAACGAAGCAGCTCGCCCGGCCCCGATCGACGCCTGGTGGCGCAAGACCGCCCGCACACCTTAGGCTCCCTCGACGTTGTGAACGGCACCCCCGACCGTCAAACGGCCAGGGCGGCCCCCTCACCGACGCGTCAGGCGCCGGCGCATCCAGCGCGCGCCGGTCGTGCGTTCATGTCCCGCCAGGTCGCGCTCGGTGAACGTATCGGTGAACCCGTCGGCGGACAGCAGTTCCCGTACCAACGCCCCCTGGTCGAACCCGTGTTCGAGAATCAGCCAGCCACTGTCGGCCAGTGCCGAGGGGGCCTGCGCGATGATCGTGCGAATGGCGGCGAGGCCGTCCGCGCCGGGGGTCAGCGCGAGCTTCGGTTCGAAGCGCAGATCGCCCTGTTCGAGATGCATGTCGTCGGCGGCGATATACGGAGGGTTGGCGACGATCAGTGCGAGCCGACGCCCATCGATGCCGGCCAGCCAGTCGCCGATCACGAAGTCGATGTTGCGACAGTCGAGCGCCAGCGCGTTGGCCCGTGCGACCTCGATCGCATCGGCCGAGGTATCGATCGCCAGCACGCGCGCGTTCGGCTGTTCGAGTGCGAGCGTGATGCCTACGCAGCCGCTGCCGGTGCCCAGATCGACGATCTCCGGCGCGCCGTCGAACGGCAACCGTGTCAGCGCCGCGTCGATCAGACCCTCGGTCTCTGGACGCGGAATCAGCACGTTGCGATTCACCCGAAACGACCGGCTGTAGAACTCGCGGTAGCCGACCAGATAGGCGATCGGCTCGCCCCCCGCACGCCGCTCGACCAGCGATTCGAAACGCATCTGGTCGATCGCTCCGACTTCGCGTCCCGGATACGCGATGATCTGCGCCGCACTCGCGCCGGTCACATGCTGCAGCAGCAACCGCGCATCGACGACGTTGAGCGAATGACCGCGCAGCGCGAGGGTCAGGGCATCGTTGTAGGTGAACGTTGGAGTCATCGCGCGCACACAGGGCCGTCGATCACGCGGCTTCGGCCATCGCGGCGAGCTGCTCTGCCTGGTGCTCGGTCGCGAGCGCCGACAGCAGTGCGTCCAGATCACCGTCCATGATCTGATCGATCTTGTGCAAGGTCAGGTTGATCCGGTGATCGGTCACGCGTCCCTGGGGGAAATTGTAGGTGCGTATTCGCTCCGACCGATCCCCGCTGCCGATCAGCGATTTTCGTTCGGCCGCCTGTTTCGCCTGTTGCGTCCTGACCTGCGCATCGCGGATTCGCGCCGCCAGCACCGACATTGCCTGCGCCTTGTTGCGATGCTGCGATCGATCGTCCTGGCATTCGACGACGATACCCGTCGGCAGATGCGTGATGCGCACCGCCGAATCGGTCTTGTTGATGTGCTGCCCGCCGGCGCCTGAAGCCCGATACGTATCGATGCGCAGTTCCGCGGGGTTCAGCACTACATCGCTGACCTCGTCGGCTTCGGCCAGCACCGCGACCGTGCACGCCGACGTATGGATGCGCCCCTGCGTCTCGGTCGCCGGGACCCGCTGCACGCGATGCCCGCCAGACTCGAATTTCAGGCGCGAATACGCGCCGGTCCCGACGATCTTCGCGATCACTTCCTTGAAGCCGCCGAGCTCGGCAGCGTTCTGCGAGATGATCTCGACCTTCCAGCTGTTGCGCTCTGCGAAGCGGGTGTACATCCGGAACAGGTGACCAGCGAACAACGCCGATTCGTCGCCACCGGTGCCCGCGCGCACCTCGAGAAAGAGATTGCGTTCGTCGTTCGGGTCTTTGGGCAGGAGCGCGCGCTGCACCTGCACCTCGATCCCCGCCAGCCGCTCGCGTCCATCACGCATCTCGGCTTCGGCGAGTTCGCGCATGTCGGGGTCCCCGAGCATGGCCTCGGCTTCGCGCAGCGAGCGCTCGACCGCACCGTGTTCCCGATACAGACCGACGACCTCATCGAGTTCGGCGCGCTCGCGCGTGAGCCGCCGGTACTGCTCCAGGTCGTCGGTGACCTGTTCGCGCGCGAGTGTCGCGTTCAACTCATCGAGACGCTCGGCCAGCTGCGCGAGCTTGGCAGCGATGCTGGGATTCATCCGAGCGACTACGAGCGATCGCTGGTGCGGGGGCGTCCCGACAGCAGTTGCACGAGTTCGTCGCGGCTGCATTCACCGAGGTTATTCAGCGCGTGCGAGGGCGCATGCAGCAGCTTGTTGGTGAGCGACCGGGACAACCGCTCGATCACCTGGCCCGCATCGTCGCCCAGCGTCAGGCGGCGCAGCGCCTGCTCGACCTCGCGCTGCCGCGCCCGCTCGGCCTCGTCGCGCAGCGTGCGGATCGCCGGCACCAGATCACGCGCCGATACCCAGTTCATGAAATCGGAGACCCCGAGCGAGATGATCGCCTCCGCGTCCTCGACCGCACCGGCACGCGCATCGCGACCCTGCTTCGCGATCTCGCCGAGATCGTCGACGGTGTACAGGAACACGTCGTCCATCGTCGCGGCTTCGGCTTCGACGTCGCGCGGCACCGCCAGATCGACGATGAAGACCGGTTTGCGCCGGCGCGCCTTCAACGTGCGTTCGAGCAGGCCTTTACCGATGATCGGCAATTGGCTGGCCGTGCAGGTAACGACGATGTCGTAATCGGGCAGACGGTCGGGCAGATCGGCCAGACTCATTGCGCTGCCTCCGTGACGCGCGGCGAGCAGCTGTCCCCGCGCCTGCGTGCGATTGGCGAAGCTGACCGTGCGCGGCTTGCGCGCGCAGAAGTGCGCGGCGCACAGCTCGATCATCTCGCCGGCGCCGACGAACAGTACCCGCTGCTCGCTGACCGACGGAAACAGACGCTCCGCCAGGCCGACCGCCGCTGCCGCCATCGACACCGAACTGGCGCCGATCTCGGTCTCGGAACGCACCTTCTTGGCGATCGAGAACGTGCGCTGGAAGAGCTTGTGCAGCAGCGAGCCCAGCGTGCCGGCATGTTCGGCGGAGCGTACGGCCTGCTTCAGCTGGCCGAGAATCTGCGGCTCGCCGAGCACCATTGAATCCAGACCGGAACCAACGCGGAATGCATGACGCGCGGCGGCTTCCGAGGGCAGCGTGTAGAGATACGGGGTCAGCGTATCGCGCTCGAGCTTGTGATAGTCGGCGAGCCAGCCGCTCGCAAACTGCGGATCGTTGGTGCTGCAGTAGATCTCGGTGCGGTTGCAGGTCGAGAGGATGGCTGCTTCGCGGATCGGTCCACCGGTCTCGACGAGGCTGCGCAATGCTCCGCCCATCGTCTCGGCATCGAACGCGACGCGCTCGCGCACCTTGATCGGAGCGCTCTGGTGATTGATGCCGACCGCGTAGAGTTGCATGGATCCGATGATCTGGCCTGCCCGACGTGTGTCAGGAAAAGTTAACACAGATTGTGTCAAGTAGAAAGCACAACTGGTGAAGCACAGTCGGGCGGCAACCAGCCCGTGCAACGCAGCTACATGCAGAAGGCGCCGAACGAGTTCAGGAAGTGTTCGATCCCGACGTACTGCCAGGCGTACAACGCGCCGAGCGCACCGATGGCCAGGATGAGCAACACGGCCCGGTGCGACACCATCGACGCACCGGTTGCTGGCGCAGCCCCGACGGGCGGGGCGCAGGGATCGGCAACCACGCTCTGATTATACGTCGGACGTACCCTGCGGGGTCAGGACGCGGCCGCCGTCGGCAGCCGACCCGGCCGCGCCTCGCCGACCGGCAGCAGCACCAGCGCGCCGAAGACACCGAGCGCGATCGAGATCGTCCACGCGATCTGGTAGGACCCGGTGGTATCGAACAGGTATCCGGCGAACCAGGCGCCGAGAAACCCGCCGATCTGGTGACCCATGAAGACCACGCCGAACAGGGTCGCAAGGTAGCGCGTGCCGAACAACTGGGCGACCAGGCCCGACGTGGGCGGCACGGTGCCCAGCCACAGAAAGCCCATCACGGCACCGAACACGAGCGCGAGCGTCGGGGTCATCGGCAGCGTGGCGATCAGCACGAACAGCACTGCGCGCGAGGCGTAGATCGTCGTCAGAAGATACTTCTTGGCATAGCGCGAGCACAACGCGCCGAAGATGTACGAACCGAAGATGTTGAAGAATCCGATCAGCGCGAGCGAGTTGGCGGCGACGCTCGCCGAAATGCCGCGGTCGGCGAGATAGGCGGGGAGATGCGTGGCGACGAACGACACGTGGAATCCGCACACGAAGAACGACAGCGTCAGCAGCCAATACGCGGGATGCTTCCCCGCGCGCGTCAGCGCAGCGACCGCGCTGACATCTTCACCTTCGACCGGCGCACTTGCCGCGTTGGACTTGTGGGCGAGGCCGAATGCCGTGGCGAATGCGACGGCCATGCCGATCGACAGCAGCATGAACGCCGATTGCCAGTCGAACGCGGTGACCAGCGCCTGCGCCCCCGGAACCATCGCGAACTGGCCGAACGAGCCACCCGCAGTCACCAGTCCGAACGCGGTCCCGCGGCTTCGTGCCGGAACGACGCGCCCGACCGCCCCGAGCACGACCGGCAACGTCAGCAGGCTCATGCCCAAGCCGACCACGCCGCCCAACGTGAGGATCAGGCTGCCAGGCCCCTGCGCAAACCCGGTGAGCACGAGGCCGACGCCGTAGATCGACGCGCCGGCCGCGATCACGCGCTGGGGCCCGAAGCGGTCCGACAGCATTCCGGCGACCGGGCCCAGCAGGCCGGTGAGCAGCGTCTGCAACGCGATTGCCAGGCCGAATACCTGGCGACCGACTTCCAGATCAGCCGTGACCGGCTTCAGGAAGATCCCGAACGACTGTCGGATGCCCATTCCGAGGGTGATCACGATCGCGCCGCAGATCAGCACGGTCATGACACCCCGAGGCAGCGAGCGCTCGCTGACTTCCGGGTCGATTCGTTGCGATTCACTCATCGTCGCGCCGCTCAGCAAGACCGTGGTTTGGCCGGATCGTGTCCCGCCCCGTGCCGCACCTTAGCGCAGGACGCGCCGACGCGGCGTCGACGCGCTCGAATTGGCTGCATTCGCCCGCATTAGTTCGCGGATTTGCGCCGGCGACTTGACTACAATCCGCGACAGAATTGATCGGCGTCATCCAGATCGCCGAAATATAGCCCGCTCAAGGGCACGTAGCAGCCAGAGGAGCAACATGAGCGACGAAGCACAACGCAACGTCAACCGCGTCGAGTGGATGTGGTTGTTGATGCTGTTCGGTAACGTGATCACTGCACTGTTCGTGATGTGGGTCGGTCCGACCAACCTCGATGAATCGTTCGAGCGCCACGCGACGCTCGCATTGCTGTTGGGCGCCGCGTTCGCCGTGCCGACGATCTTCGTGTACCAGAAATGGAATCAGTTGCGCTACCGATCGCCGCGTCCCGATCCGGAGAGCGATACCGATCTGCAGTCGGCGCAGGTCTGGATGACTACAGGCGCGATGGTCAGCAGCCTGCCGATGTACGTCGGCATCGGGTTCTTCATGTTCACCGGCAACAGTTCGGTATTGATGATCCTGACCGGGATCTCGCTCGGGATCCTGCTCAACTTCCGCCCGGCACCGTTGTTCGCCGCGACTTGACGCAGCGCGGGATGCGGTAGGCGCAGGCCGGCCAGGCGCGGCGATGGACAACGCGCGCGCG
>JACMMK010000301.1 GCA_014379045.1 Burkholderiales bacterium | reverse complement strand
TCGACGCATTCGCCGTCGGTGCCGGGCTGATCCGCGCGACGTTGGTCGCGCGGGTGGCGCTGCGCCGCTCGATGACCGCGTGGCCGCTGCCTGCCTCGAGTCGGAACACCGAGACCGCCTGCGTCAGCACCTCGGCCTGTTCCTGCAGCGATTCAGCCGCCGCTGCCGCCTGCTCCACCAGCGCCGCGTTCTGTTGCGTGACCTCGTCCATCTGCGTCACCGCGGTATTGACCTGCTCGATCCCCGCGCTTTGCTCGAGCGACGCTGCAGAGATCTCGGACATGATGTCGGTGACCCGTTTGACCGACTGCACCACCTCCTCGATCGTCGTGCCCGCCTCGCCGACCAGCCTCGACCCGACGTCCACCTTCTCCACCGAGTCGCCGATCAGGGTCTTGATTTCCTTCGCTGCCGCGGCCGAGCGCTGCGCGAGGTTCCTGACTTCGGTCGCGACCACGGCGAAGCCGCGGCCCTGTTCCCCTGCACGCGCTGCCTCCACCGCCGCGTTGAGCGCGAGGATGTTGGTCTGGAACGCGATGCCATCGATCACGCTGATGATGTCGGCGATCTTCTTCGACGCATCGCTGATCGACTCCATCGTGCGCACGACCTCGCCCACGACCGTGCCACCGCGCACTGCAACCTCGGAGGCACCGATCGCCAACTGGTTCGCCTGCTTTGCGTTCTCGCTGTTCTGCTTCACGGTCGAGGTCAGCTCTTCCATGCTCGAGGCCGTCTCCTCCAGGCTGGAGGCCTGTTCCTCGGTACGCTGCGACAGGTCGGTGTTGCCCTGTGCGATCTCCTTCGACGCGGTGTTGATCGAATCGGTCGACTCCTTGATCTGGGTCACGATCCCGGTCAACTGTTCGACGGTCTTGTTCGAGTCGTCCTTCATCTGGCCGAACACACCCTGATAGTCGGCAGTGATCCGCTCGGTCAGGTCGCCCCTGGCGAGCGCTCCCAGCACGCGCGTCACGTCCGCGATGCCGCTCGAGGTGATCTCGACCAGGTCGTTAGACGCCTGGCTCATCTCCTTGAAGGTGCCTTCCTTGCCGTCGAGCGTGATCCGGCGGCTGAAGTCGCCCGCCACCGCCGCACTCGAGAGCATCTTCTGCTCGGCGGAGAACGCGTTCAGCACGGCGCTCATCTTCACCATTGCGCCGAGCAACTGCGCCGTCTCGTCGCGTCCGACCGCGTCGATGCGCATCGACAGGTCACCACGTGAGATCGACTCGGCCACCGCTACGGCCTGACGCACCGGCCCCACGATCGAACGCGTGATCAGCCAGGCGAGCAGCGCGCCCAGAACGATCGCGATACCCGCCAGACCGAGCAGCAGCGTTACTGCGGCCTTGTATGCGTCTTTGCCCTCGGCGATTCCTTTCTCGCTGATGACGGTCTGCAGCTCCTCGAGCCCACGCAGTTCCCGGGTCAGCGCAAGTTGCACTTCCCTGAGGTCATTCACGACCACGTTGGACGCCTCGGCCAACTTGCCCTGCAACCCGAGCGCGGAGGCGCGCGCCATCTGCACCTTCACCTGCGCGAAGAGTTCTTCGGCTTTGGCGAGGTGGGCACGGCCCTTTTCGACGAAAAGCAACGGGCGAAGTGTCTCGACGGTCTTGGCGAACGCTTCTTCGTTCTTCGTGATCCGCGCGATCTGTACGCGCTTTGCCGCTTCGTCGGGCTCGATCAGAACATTGCGCACGGCAATACGCATATCGGCGAAGACTTCCACCAGCTCGGCGGCCAACACGCTCTTCTTGGCGTTGGTGACGCCGATCAACTCCAGCTTCTCGTCGAGCATCGCCATCCGCGACAGGCCGATTGCAGAGACGGCGATCAGCATCGCCAGCAAGGTGATGGACAGCACCGCGAGGCGGCTACCGATACGAAGGTTCTTCAGTTGATTCACGACTTTCCTCTTTGAGTCAGTCCGGCTCGCGCCGGAGTAAATGGGTAGAGCCCAGGCGTGTTGCCCTGAGGCACCTCGACATTCGCGCTACTAGGAAACGGCTGATGCTTGCTGGAAGTCCCATTGCGGCGGAACTGCTGCGTCATCGCCACGATTCTGTCGATTCGCGCCTTCTCGTTGCCTTACCGCTGCTGTTCGATGTGAACCATGCGCGTGGAGCAGACTGCAGGGCTCGATTCACGCGTCTGATACCGTTAGCGGCGTAAGCTCACCGAGCTTTAAGCGTTCTACGTCCTGATCGAAGAGCGCAGGAAGAACGCGGCGGAGTCATCGGCTCCGCAGGAACAAGCGTCGTGCCCGATGCAGTTCAATGCACTGGGGACGTTCGATCGACCAGCCCCATATCGCTGCTGCTCATCAGACGCTCGATGTCCACCAGCACGAGCATGCGATCCTCGACCGTGCCGAGCCCGATGATGTACTCGATATCGAGGGCTGCGCCGAACTGCGGCGCTGCGCGCATCTGGCTCGGGGCAAGATCGATCACGTCGGAGACGCCGTCGACGACGATGCCGACGACGCGTTCGGAGAGGTTCAGGATGATCACGACGGTGAATGCGTCGTACGCCACCGCGCCGAGATCGAACTTGATGCGCAGATCGACGATCGGCACGATCACGCCGCGCAGATTGATCACACCCTTGATGAAAGCCGGGGCATTGGCGATCGCGGTGACCGCATCGTAACCGCGTATCTCCTGCACCTTCAGGATGTCGACGCCGTATTCCCCGGCGCCCAGCGTGAAGGTGAGGAACTCCTGAGGGTCGCGCAGCAGGCTGGCCGGCGCGCTTCGGTCGCCGACCGCGCCAGATGCACCGGGTTCGACCGCCGAACCCTGCAGCGCCACGGCCTGGGGGGATTCATTCATCGCTTCACCTGCTTCACCGGTAGGGGTCAAAACGCTTCCCATTCTTCGTTCGCGTTGACCGCACGCGCCGGTCGGCCGGAAGGCTTGTCGGCACTTGCGCCTGGCGTCGCACCGGCGGCAAGAGACGCCCGAGTGCGTGCAGCGCCCCTGATCGGTTTCGTCGACGCACTCATCGGCGTGATCCGCGCGACGTTGGCCGCACGGTGCGGACCGCGTCGCTCGACCGCGGTGGGGGTATTGACGTGCGCATTGACGTGTTGAGCCGACCCTGCCTGGAGCCGGAACACCGACACCGAGCGTGCGAGCACTTCGGCCTGCTCCTGCAGCGATTCGGCGGCCGCCGCCGCCTGCTCGACCAGCGCCGCGTTCTGCTGCGTGACCTCGTCCATCTGCGTGACCGCGGTGTTCACCTGTTCGATCCCCGCACTCTGTTCCATCGACGCCGCAGAAATCTCCGACATGATGTCGGTGACCCGCTTGACCGACTGCACCACTTCTTCGATCGTCGCGCCCGCCTGCCCGACCAGCTTCGAGCCCAGATCGACCTTCTCGACCGAGTCGCCGATCAGCGTCTTGATCTCTTTCGCCGCTGCTGCCGAACGTTGCGCGAGGTTCCGCACTTCGGTCGCCACCACCGCGAACCCGCGTCCCTGCTCACCGGCACGCGCGGCTTCCACTGCCGCGTTGAGCGCCAGGATGTTGGTCTGGAACGCGATACCGTCGATCACGCTGATGATGTCGGCGATCTTTCTCGACGAACCGCTGATCTGCTCCATCGTCGCCACCACTTCACCCATCACGGCCCCACCGCGCACCGCGACGCCTGAGGCACTGATCGCCAACTGGTTCGCCTGCTTCGCGTTTTCGCTGTTCTGCTTCACCGTCGAGGTCAGTTGCTCCATGCTCGACGCCGTCTCCTCGAGGCTCGATGCCTGTTCCTCGGTGCGCTGCGACAGGTCGGCGTTGCCCTGCGCGATCTCTTTCGACGCCGTGTTGATCGAGTCGGTCGACTCACGGATCTCGGTCACGACTTTCACGAGGCTCGCTTTCACCGCATCGATGGCCTCGGTGATCCGGGCCTTCTTTCCGGGCAGACGGTCCATGTCGCCGGTCAGATCGCCGTTCGCATAATGGGTGATCACCTCGACCACGCGCATCTTGACCGCGATATGGGCCGCCACCAGCGAATTGACCGACTGCGCCACCTGCGCGAACTTGCCCTGGAACTTCTCCACCGGCATCACCTCGTCGACCCAGCCGGCTTCGTGCTGCTTCGCCATCTCGGCCTGTGCCGCGACCAGCGCATCGAGTACGGCGGTCATCTTCTCGAGCGCGCGCAGCAGATCGGCGGATTCGTCGCGCCCGATGACTTCGATCCGGGTCGACAAGTCACCGCGGGCGATCGCATCGGCGATCGCCACGGCCTGGCGTACCGGCATGACGATCGATCGTGTGATCAGCCAGGCCAGCAGCGCGCCGAGGGCGATCGCCGCGCCGGACAGACCGAGCATGAAGTTGACTGCGGACTTGTAAGCGGCGTTTGCTTCGTCCATCGCCTTGGCGTTCAGCTTCGACTGCAGGTCGGCGAACCCGCGCAGTTCCTTGATGAGGTCCTGCTGTATGGGCCGCAACTCCTTGACCAGGATCGTGTTCGCCTCGACCGCCTTGCCCTGCAGACCAAGCCCCCCCACGCGTAGCATGGCAACCCTCACCTTCTCGAACAGTTCCTCCGACTTCGCGAGGTGCGCCTTGCCGGCGTCGACAACGAGCATTGGACGAAGCTCGGCGGCGGTCTTCGCGAACATCTCGCCGCTCTTGACCAGGCGTGCCATCTGCTCACGCTTGCCGGCTTCTTCGGAATCCAGAATGACGTTGCGAACGGCGACACGACTGTCGTCCATCGCCACCTGCAGTTCGTTGACGAGGGCCGTCTTTCGCGCATTGTTGCCGCCGATCAGATCCACGCGCTCGTTGATCATTGCCATACGCGACACGCCGAGCGCGGCGACGGCGACAAGCATCGCGAGGAGAACGACGGACAGCGCCGCAAGGCGGCTGCCGATACGATACTTCCGGAGTTGGTTCACGTGGATCCCCTGGTTAAGCACTGCCTGTATCGCACCGAGATGGTGATGAAGGCCTCGCATGGGCCCCGATGAAGCGCCGCTACCGCAAGACCGGCGGTGCCGGCTCGCAGACGGTGATGAACACGAATTTAGCGGCGGAGGTGGCTCGAGCTTTAGCTGCCCCGACCCTGCGCTGACGTCAGGCAGCGGCCGGCAAGTCGGTGCTTGCGCGCACGACTCCGGGCACGTCGACGATCAGGGCGACCTGACCATCGCCCATGATGGTCGCGCCTGAGACTCCACCTACCTTCCGGTAGTTGGTCTCGAGGCTCTTGATCACCACCTGGTGCTGACCGAGCAGTTCGTCGACGCACAGCGCCGCCTTGTGGCCGCCGCTCTCGACGATGACCATCACCGGCGGCGTTTCACGCGGCGCGCCGGCGCTGCCGAAGACCTTTCTCAGCTCGATCACGTTCAGATACTCGCCGCGTACCGCGACGGTGCGCGCGCGCCCGCTGATCGTGCGCACCTGGTCCGCCCCGGGTTGCAGCGATTCGACGATCGAATTGAGCGGAATGATCAGCGTGCTGTCCCCGACCTTGACCGACAGGCCGTCGAGGATCGCCATCGTCAGGGGCAGGCGGATCGTCATGCGGGTGCCGATGCCCGCCATCGACTCGATCGTGACGGCGCCGTTCATCTCCGCGATGTTGCGCCGGACGACATCCATGCCGACGCCTCGACCCGACACGTTGGTGATCGACTGCGCGGTCGAGAACCCCGGCTCGAAGATCAGTTGCCACACCTCGGCGTCGCTCATCGAATCGGAGACCGCCATGCCGCGCTCGCGCGCTTTCGCTAGAATGCGCGTGCGATCGAGCCCGGCCCCGTCGTCGCTGACCTCGATCAGAATGTTGCCGCCCTGGTGCATGGCGGTCAGGATGATCGTCCCGGTCTCCGGCTTGCCGGCGCGGACCCGCACGTCCGGGGTCTCGATACCGTGATCGAGGCTGTTGCGCACCAGATGCGTCAGTGGGTCGGCGATCTTCTCGATCAGGCCCTTGTCGAGTTCGGCGCTCTCGCCGCGGGTCTTCAGATCGACCTTCTTGCCGAGCTGGCTGGCGAGGTCGCGCACGACGCGCGGGAAACGGCTGAACACGAACCCGATCGGCAGCATCCGTATCGACATCACCGCTTCCTGCAGGTCACGCGTGTTGCGTTCGAGCAGCGATACCCCGCACAGCAGCCGTTCATGGACCACCGGATCGAGCGTGTTTGCCGACGCCATCAGCATCGACTGGGTAATCACGAGCTCGCTGACCAGATTCATCAACACATCGACTTTTTCGACCCCTACCCGGATCGACGCGGTGTCGCCGGTGGCCACCACCTGCTTGTCGGTAGCGCGACGTCCAGCCCGTACCGGGGCGTCCTCGGGCTGATCGGACGCTCGGCGCCCGGGCGAAAGGGCAGCGTCGGGATCGGGTGCTGTGGCCGGGTCCTCGCTCGGCGTGGCACTGTCGCTCGAAGGCACGCCCGGCCCGCCTGCGAAGAAGCCGTAGCCGGCGGCCTCGGCGTCTGACCCTGCAGACGCCTCCCCCGCGCCGTCCTGCATCGGGGCATTTGGCACGTCGTCGAAGAATCCGAACCCGGGATCGGCTACGACCTCGGCGCCGTCTCGACGCCCGCGGCCCGGGTCGGTGTCGGCGGCGCTCACGCCCGCCGCGCATTCGGCAGCCGTGCCGGTGCGCGGCACCACCATGCTCTGCGCGCTGCGCGAGATGTCGAGGTCGTCCACTGGAATCACGAACGCGATCAGGTCGCGCAGGCTCACCTCGTCCGCAGTCGTCGTCAGGGCGAGCCGCCAGGGCGCGCGCGCTGCCTTCGACCTGCGCGTCTTGCGCGGTGCCGGCTGCCCGAGGATCTCGAGCTGGCCGACCTCGCGCAGCGTGTCGAACAGAAGCTCGAGCGACGCGCCGTCGAGCGTGCCGGCCTGCAGGGTGATCTCGTAGCGCGTGGGCGCGTCGGGCGATGCGGTAGATAAGTCAGAGCCTTGTCTGGACGGTGTTTCTCGCGCCACGGGCGCGCTGCCGGAGGCCGGCCCGGCGAGTGCCGTGGCCGGCGCGGAGTCCACCGCCAAACGGTCAAGCCATTGCATCACTGCCTCGGCTGCTGCCGGGTCGGGTTCGGCCGCCGTCTCTCCCCGACGCAGCGCGAGTTGATCCGAGATCACGTCTTTCGCGCGCAGGAATGCGTCGATCATCTCCGGACACAGCGCGAGCTCGCCCTTGCGCAGACGGTCGAGCAGCGATTCCAGCGAATGCGTGGTGCTCGCGATCTCAGTGAAACCGAAAGTTCCCGCGCCGCCCTTGATCGAGTGCGCTGCCCTGAAAACTGCGTTCAACTGCTCGGCGTCGGGCGCATCCGGGTCGAGCGCGAGCAGCAGGCTTTCCATGCTCGCCAGATGTTCTGCGCACTCGTCGTAGAACACCTGGTAGAACTGACTCATGTCGATTGACATCGGGTGACCCTGTAGCGGTGTGAATGGAGCGTGACGATCGGAGCGTCGAAGGCCGGCGCGGCCGGGCGGAGCGCGCCGGGTTCAGCCGATCACCTTCTTCACCACTTCGAGCAGCTTGGTCGGGTCGAACGGTTTCACGAGCCAGCCCGTCGCCCCGGCCGCCTTGCCCTGCGCCTTCATCTGATCGCTCGACTCGGTGGTCAGCATCAGGATCGGCGCGGTCTTGTACTGTGGCAGCGCGCGCAGGTGCTTGACCAGCGAGAGGCCATCCATCCGCGGCATGTTCTGGTCGGTGAGCACGAGGGCAACCGGCTTCGCCTTCGCTTTCTCGAGGCCGTCCTGTCCGTCGACCGCTTCGACGACGTCGTAACCAGCGCTCTTCAGCGTGAACGCCACCATCTGGCGAATCGATGCCGAGTCGTCCACCGCGAGAATTGTCTTGCTCATGATTCGAGTTGCCTTTCGATTGTCGATGTCTGGCGCGGCAGGCAGTGATCGATCAGAAAAGATCGATGTCGCCGCCGACGAGCTGTTTCTGCGCGACCGGGTTGCGCGCCTCGATCTGTTGCGTGCTGGCCACCAGGTCGCCGAGCACCTGATCGAGCGGTGCGCGACCGGGCGTCTGCGCGAGTTCACCGTCGATCGCGTCGAACATGGCCACGATTGTCTCGACGCGAGTGCGGCAGTTGTTCAGCAACTGGGTGGTGATGTCCTGGAACTGCAGCGCGGTGACGGCCTCACCGACGCGGCACTGCATCGACTCGCCGATCTGCGCGGTGCTCTGCAGCGCGCGCGCCACTTCGGCGTTGATCTCGCTGACGTGACTTGTCATGTTGTCGGCTTCGCGTTTGGCGTGCAGCGCGAAGGTCATGTCCTGCGACGCCATGCTGTGTATATGGGTCTCGGTCTCGTTCAACGACGTACAGACCTTGCCGATCTCCTGGCGGATCTGTTCGCTGAAATGCTGCGTGCGTGACGACAGTTTGCGCACCTCGTCGGCCACCACTGCGAAGCCGCGTCCCGCCTCGCCTGCGCGGGCCGCTTCGATTGCGGCGTTCAGCGCCAGCAGACTGGTCTGCTTCGAGATGCCTTCGACCTCGCCGAGGATCGACAGCGCGCCCTTGATCTGTGTATCGACGTTTTCCATCTGGCTCACCAATGTCATGCCGACCCGGCTGTTGTTGACGACGTTCTCTACCATCGCCTGCATCGCACTTGCCGAGTGGGCAACGAAGTTCTCGAACGTGTTGCGCTGCCGGGTCCCCGCACCCGTGTCGGAGGCGAGCCCGAGCGTGATCGACTGCTGTTCGTGGGTCAGCTCGTGCATCCTTCGAAAGCTCTCGGCGAGCGTCGTGACCGCTTCGCTCAGCAGTGCGTCGCTGCGCCCGATGTCTGCGCCGACACATTGAACGCCCGCGACGATCGCCTGGCGATGCCTGCGCAGCGCACTTGCAAGCGCCCCGTCAGTGTCGACCTGCGACTGATCCACCGCGCTGTCCGCGCCCGAAGCGTTGGCGTGCCCGCGCGCGTGCGTCGAACCACTCCACCAGGCCGCCAGCCCAAGTGCGCCTGCAGCCAACGAGATCAGGAACAGCGTCGACCCCTCGAGCCGATCGAAGGCGAGCACAGTCAGCGCGACCAGCGCGCTCCCAGCGACACAATGCGCCACCAGAACGCGCAGCGGATAACGGGCGGGAACGGTATTCTGTTGCAATCGAATCTCCTATAGCCGTGCTGGCATATAGCGACTCGGCGCCTGTCGACTTGAGGGGACGCCGGTGCAGCGTGGGCGGGCCCGCATTGGGCTGGCAGGCGCCCGCCTACCCGAGCCTCGGCGCGCCTCGGGGTCCGGGCGGCGGACTCATCGTCCGTCTCCGCCGTTACCGATCGAAGGGCCGGCAGGGACGATGAGTGCGCCCGGCTCGGCTGCGTCGATCCCGTCACCCGTCAGGTGACGCGGCCCTCGCCGTGGGTCGCGCGGACTCATCGTCCGCCTACTCCATCCCAGGCCCAAGGATCGCGCGACGATGAGTGAGCCCGACTCGGCTACGTCGATCCCGTCACCTTTCAGGTGACGGGTCCCTCGCCGCGGGCCTCGCGGGCTCAGCGTCCGGCGTTCGGAGGCGCCAGCGTGCCACGGTCGGCTGGCCCCGGCGCAGCGGTCGGTGCGACTGGGCCCAACACCTGGATGAACACCTCGTCCTGCCGGATCATCCCCAGTTCGGCGCGCGCGCGCTCCTCGATCGCTTCATAGCCGGTTTTCAGGTCTCGCACCTCGGCCTCGAGCGTCTCGTTGCGCACCGCCAGACGCGCGTTTCCGTCGCGCTGCGCGGCGAGCTGGCGGTCGACCTCCCACACCCGCAGCCAGCTTCCCTTGCCGATCCAGAGCGGCACCTGCAGCAGCGCGATCAACAACGCCAGCGCGACACTGAGCAGTCTCATCGCGGCCTCGGCCGCCGTCGTGTCGCCACTCGCGCGGCCGTCCCCGGCGCCGCGCGCGTCCGGGCGAAGAGGCCCGG
>JACMMK010000300.1 GCA_014379045.1 Burkholderiales bacterium | reverse complement strand
CGCGAGCGCGCGTTCGGCGGGCGGCGCCCGGCGCCAGAACTTCGGCGCGAGGTGCGGTTTGATCGACGCCCGCGTCAGTCCTGCGATCGCACCGTCTGCCGGCGCGGCGACGGTGACCGGAAAGCGTGTCCCCGACCAGCTGCCGCGACTCGAGAACGCGCGCAGATGCACGCTGAGAAACTCGCGCGCATGGTCGCGATACGCGCGCGCGACCGGCGAGCGTTCGACGAATTCGGTCGCGTGGTCGGCGTCATCGAACACGCAGAGCAGGCCTTGACGCGACACGCTCGGGCGTAACCCGAACCCGCCTTCGTGCCCGCTGCCGAGAACCTTCGCGAACGAGAGCCCGGGTTCGTGGCGCAGCGCGCGCACGCCGATCACGAACCGGGCGTAACCCCAGAGCCGCGCGCGGGCGTCGATATCGGCGAGCAGCACCAGGACCGTCTGTGCACCCGAGACAGAGGGCAGGTTACGCACACCTCGCTCACCCACCGGCATGCAGAGCGAAGTGAGCGAATCAGGCGCAGCGGCCGACGCACCACGCGCCCGCGGAGCGAGCACGCGGTACGACGGCGCTCTCGTCATCTCGGCGGAGTCAGGCCCTGCACCGCCGTCGCACCCGGTTGGGCAGCCGCTGCCTGCAAACCACCGGTCACGCGCCCGAGCTCGGGATAATCCTTGAGCATGCTGACCCCATACAGCGGCTTGTACGCGCCCTGATGGCAGGTGGCACAGCTGACCTTCGCCAGGTCACCCGTCGGCCCGTATTCGCTTGCCGGGAACACCGGCTTGAGCGGATCGATGTAGAGGTTGTTCACCTCGCGCGCCATCCGAATACCGTGCCAGGCGCTCACGCGCTGCGGTGGCGCGCCCGCCCAGCTGCCGAAGTTCTGCGTGTTGTGGCAGTAGGTGCAGTTCACCCCGAGCGAGTCCGACATGTGCACCATCAAGCCGTAGGTGAACTCGGCCTGCTTGATCGATTGCCGATTGCCGGTCGGCAACGCCGTGGTGCCGTTGACCCGGATCTCGTTCGCCCCCGACAGATAGTCGCTCAGTGCATCGTAGGGAAGCGACGCGAGCGTCACGCTCGGCGATGCCCGATTCTGCCCTGCGTTGTCGCCGAGCAACGTCGTGCTCTGGGGACTCGGCGGCGCTTTGTAGAAGACCTCGACCGGATTGTGATTGCCGCGATGGCAGGTATAGCAGGTCACTCCGGTGTTGCCGACATGCGCGCCCCACCGCGTGTTGATCGCCTGCGTCATCTGGATCATCCGCCGCGCGACCACCTTCTGATACACGCTGTCCGACTCGAACCCTTCTCCGGCACGGTGACAGTAGGTGCACTGCTCGTTCGGCGACACCCAGTTGCTGATCGCGACCATCAGGCGGTTGAACTCGGCAACCGAGAGATCTCCCAGAACCGGCACGTTCTTGTACACATCCCTCGCCCGCGGACCGTCGGAAGGCACCGCCGGAACCGGCTCGGGCACGACGTTGTTCTGCGTCTGCGCCGCGACCAGGCGCGGGTTGTACACCTGCACCATGCCGGTACCGCGATAGCCGTGCTGTACGCTGTCCACCGGCGGCCGCTCGCCGCAGCCCGAGACGGCCGCACTGGCCGCGAGGACCAAACCAACGAGGGACAGGCGCGGCGAGAAGCTCCGAGAGATCGTCATCATTTCACTCCCTGGATCAGCGTTGAGGGATCGATCACCGTCGGGAACACGACCGGATACGATACCGCGACCCCGTGTTTCACCGCCCACAGATACCAGTTGTCGACGACGGTACCGGTGAGCAGGATGCCGATGCCTCCGGTCAGCGGACACAGTACCGCGAACCACCATGCCCAGCGATGGATCGACTCCATCGTCGCGTTGAAGCCCATCGTCCAACGCCAGAACAACGCCGCACGTTCTGACGCAGTGCCGCGGTCGACGATCTGCTCGATCTCGCGTTCGCCGCCGAAGCGTGTGACGGCGAGGATCGTGCCGCCGTGCATCGCGAACAGCAGCGCCGAGCCGTAGAGGAACGCGATCGACAACGCATGGAACGGGTTGTAGAAAAGATTGCCGTAACGAAGCGAGAACGCTGCGGTCCAGTCGAGGTGCGGGAAAATTCCGAACGGCACCGCTTCCGCCCAGCTGCCCATCAACACCGGGCGGATGAACCCGAGCACGAGGAACAACCAGATCGCCGCCGCGAACGCCCAGGCCACATGCGTGCCCAGGCCGAGGGCGCGGGCCCGCGTGTACATGCGGGTCCACCACAACAGCAGCGAGAGCGTGAGGAAGAAGCCCGCCATCAGCCACCAGCCCCCCTGATTCAGTGGCGGCAGCGACAAGCCGTACTGGGGCGCCGGCGGTTCCAGCGCGAGCCAGAACAACATGCGCACGAACTGCACCGGATCCCACTGCACCGACGCGAGCATGTTGAAGCCGATGATCCAGAACGACAGCAACCCGCACATCAACGAGGCGAGGCCGAGGCCACCCAGATAGATCGGCCCGATCTGCGCGTTGCCCAGTCGCCCGAGCAGATGATTGACCGACGGCACCCCCGTACGCGGGCTGTTGCGCGGGCCCAGCGGCACGCCCTCGCTCACATACCCGACGGGCTGCACCTGGGTGAACAGATTCTGATAGTAAGCCATGTTGCTCCCCTCGATTCGCGTTGTCGTTCTACGACCAGATCGGCAGATTCAGCCACCAGCCCCACCACTCGGGCCAGCCCCGCGTCCAGAACGGCCCGCTGATGACGATGCACACCGCGCTCCAGAACACCGCGGAGACCGCGAGGAACAACCCCAACCTGTGGATGCCCAGCGTGCCGATCGAGTAGCCGATCGTGTCGCGGAAGAACGTGTCTTCATGCTCGGGCGTCTTCACCGTCTCGCCCTTCGGCGGGTTGGTCGCCGACAGCACCAGCCCTCCATGCAGCGAGAGCGCGAAGGTGGTCGCGAAGAAGAAGCTCACCGCGAGCATGTGCGCCGGGTTGTAGTGGAAGTGCAGGTACTGGTAGCCGACGTTGGACACCCAGTCGAGGTGACTGAAGATGCCGTAGGGGAAACCGTGTCCCCAGGCGCCCATCAGTGCCGGTCGGATGACGACCAGCGTGATGTAGGCCCCGATCGCGAACGCGAACGCAGCGGGTACGTGATACCCCATGCCGAGCTTTCTGCAGATCTCGACTTCACGCAGCGCCCACGATACGAACGCACCGATCGCGCACACCGTGATCAGCTGCCAGAGTCCGCCTTCGAGCAGCGGCGCGAGGCCGAGTCCGTACTTCAGATCGGGCGGTGCGATGCTGATCTGCCAGAGATTCCACGTCGGTCCCTGGGACGCGCCCCAGAGGATCATCGCGGTACCGACGATCGAGAAGAAGATCGTCGTCACGCCGAAGAAACCGACAAAGAACGGGCCCACCCAGAAGTCGAACAGATCGCCTCCGACCAGGGTGCCGCCGCGGACACGGTACTTTCGTTCGAAGCTCAGCATCGCCATCTCGTTTCCTCCCGCCCGGCGGCGCGCCTCGCGCGCCATCGTGATCGAATTCAGGGTCTGGTTCACGCGCTGCCCGAGATGACTCGAGGCTCGTGCGCGAGGTCGGCGGACGAGAATCGGCGCTGCTTTGCCGATGCCTCGTCCCCCTGGGTACGGCTTGCTGCGGTTGCTGCTACCTCGGCACGGTCGCCGGCATCGGCGCGTTCTGCGTCGCCACCGGGCCCGTGCGCGGGCCATCCAACCAGTTGAACTTGTTGGTGCTGAGCAGGATCAGATGAATCATCACTGCGAGGCTGAACAGGAACACGCCCTGCACCACCATGGCCCGAAGCGGGTCGAACAAACGCCAGATTCTCCACATGAGCTCTTTCTCCTAGAGTAAGTACGACATGAAGTTGTAGACCGCCACCTTCACGCCGTCATTCAACGACTCCACACCTTCTGCCCCGGGAAGCCAGGAACGCCAATGCCAACCCAACGTCTGGGCGATCAGGGCAATCGCCAGAATGATCACGAAGCTCACGGCATAGATGCTCGCGAAAGACTTCGTTTCGCCTTTCATGAGCCTGTGCACCGAACCTGCGGTCGAGTCGATCATCGAGTGCTCCTTCCAGGTTCTAGAGCCAGGGACGCCAGGCCCAGACGAGAATATGGGCGACGACGGCGATTGCCGTGAAGCCGATAAACCCCTGGATGTAGAACTTGTGAAACTCTTCCGCCTCGGCATCCGTGAGGCCGGAAATCGAGCTTCTATCAGCCATCTTGAGTTACCTCCGATTAACGGCTGTTGCCGCGCGCAACGCACGCGCGGTGGAAACGTCGCGACAACTTCATCTCGACGCGCTCTTCTGCCCGATGCGCCGGGACAGAACGGGTTGCGACGGACGGCCTGCACAGCAGCGCGGGTCCATCGAAAGGCTTGATCGCTGGTTGGAAGGTGTGCCCGCTCATGCCGGCTGCGCCTCCGTGGTGCTCGGTGCCGTGCTCGCGGCGCTGGCCACT
>JACMMK010000299.1 GCA_014379045.1 Burkholderiales bacterium | reverse complement strand
TGCGGCCCGCGGTCGGCGGGCCCGACGGGGCGGGCGTAGCACCGGGAGTGGCCATCGGTTTCTCTACGGTCGAAGGCGTGTTGGCGTCAGGCATTCTGCCAGGCATCGTGTCGCCTCGACCACCTTGCCGTGGCTCGCGTGGCTGAACAGGGGTCGTCTGAGCGATGGCGGTCGTTGCAAGCAGAGCAAGCGCGGTAAGCGCGGTGAGGGTAATACGTTTCATGTTTGAACTCTCCAAATGGATGAGAAAATCGGACGACAGGTACAACGCATCGATGCATTGGAGCCCGTGCCGGGATGAGCATAGCGCAATCGCCGCGCTTCCAACATCAACGGGGAACGCAACGCATGGTTGACCGGTTCGACGGATTTGTGCAGTGACAGGCGGGATCGGAGTCGATCCCGCCCGCCCATGCTCTCCGAGGTGTGACGCCCTGGGATCAGCTGACCGCGCTGTCCGGCCAGACTAGGCTCCGTCGATCGGACCTGCTGTCGATCCTTTTCCCTCGTTGTTCACGTCGGTCCGGCTTCCAGGATCGAGACCGCGGGTCACAGGGCCGAGACCGTTTCACGGCATGGTGGAGATGGGATCGCCTTCGGTCTTGCGCACGTTGGAAGGGACCGCCGGGTCCGGATTGCGTCGCTGCCCGAATACACCGCTCGAGCCACGCCACATGGCTGAGCCGCCCGCAGCCCGGTCCGTGACGTTGCTCGGCACTTCCGCGTCCCCGTAGATTTGCCTGGGACCCGCAGTCGAGTCACGCGGCATCTCCGACATGCGTTGCGCATCGTGCATGCAGTTGTCACGAGCGGTACCGCTCATCGACATGCATCGATCGGCGCTCGACGTAGAACCGCTGCGCTCGCCTTCGGAACTTTGTGCAAAAGCCGCGGATGTGATCAGCGCCAACGCTGACAGAACGGGAACCGTAAAACGTTTCATCGAAATCTCCGGATAGGGCTGCGGCGAAGTGCCGGCCGCAAGTTGGGGCGCATTGCGTATGCCCGTTGCGGAACAGCGGCCCGCCACCCTAGGCAGGAACGCTGCTTGCGCTTTCTCCGTACGTTTCTTCTACCCGACGCGAAGGCGGTGCTCTCATGGATTACAACTCGATGCTCAGCGGTTTGTTCGTCATCTCTTTTGTGGGGCTATTCGCTTTGGCGATCGGGTTTTGGTTTCGCGGTCGCAAGCGTGGCGAACTGCTGGATGATCCCCAACGGGTGAGGCGTGACTCCGCCCAGCCGAACCAACGTCCACGCTCATGAGTGCGGTGACAACCGAGGGGCCATCGATTCCACGCAGCGCGCGCGCGCGGCTCGGGATCGCGTATCTCAGCACAGCGGTCACTTTCCTGTTGCTGGACGCGTTGTGGCTCGGATTCATTGCCAAAGACCTCTACGCGCGGGGCATCGGGCATCTCCTCGCGGAGTCACCGAATCTCGCGGCGGCAGCACTGTTTTATGCGCTGTTGCCCGCGGCCCTGGTCTGGTTTGCGGTCATCGAGGGGCGCACACGTGACAACTGGCTTTCTTCCGCGCTGCGCGGGGGAGTGTTCGGAATCGTCACGTACGGCACCTATGACCTCTCCAACTGGGCCACGTTGCGCGACTGGCCGGCGATGTTGTCCTTGATAGACATCCTATGGGGCTGCGCGCTCTGTGCGTCCGCGGGCGCCGCGGGTGCCGTTGGCTGGAGTGTCAGCGGCCACCCCCGTCGCTGAGCGCATTCGTCGTCCCGAACGCTCGAAACGCTGCAATGCCCGTTTTTTTTCCCAGCGAGGTGCGGGCAGCCGGAACTGCCGTCCTCGCAGATCGAACCCAGCACCGAACTCAGGAGTGAGTGTCATGGCAGACAAGAAATCGCGTTCCAACGGGCGCACGAAAGCGCCGAACGGACCGGTCGCCCCCGAATTCACCGGGACCGTGGCCAGCACCGTATCCGGGCCTTCGTCGACGGCGGTCCATGCCGCCAAGTCGCTTGACGAGGCGCTGCGCCCCATCGCTGCCGGCCGCGCCGCCCAACAGGAGATGGCCCGAGCATTCGTGTTCAACGACAACAAGCCGCGCGAGTATGCGATCGACGGCGGCCCGACGGCCGAGGTGGGCACCACCCTCGATTCACCGGACCCAGCGGCCGGTGCGAGCACTGCGAGCGAAGGCCGCGCCACGGCAAAGTTGGGTACAGGGAATCCACCTCAAGGGGTGAACCCGTTGAACGAATCGCTCGATCGGGTCCGCGTCGATTCCAGCGACCAGCCCCTGACCACCAACCAGGGCGTTCCGATCAGCGACAACCAGCATTCACTCAAGGCCGGATTGCGCGGTCCGACACTGCTCGAAGACTTCATCCTGCGCGAGAAGATTTCGCATTTCGACCACGAGCGCATTCCGGAGCGGGTGGTGCATGCGCGCGGGTCGGCAGCGCACGGCTACTTTGAATGTACGACACCGATTCCCTCGCTGACCCGTGCCGTACCCTTCAGCGCCAGCGGCAAACGCACCCCCGTGTTCCTGCGCTTCTCGACGGTGGCGGGCGAGCGCGGCTCCGCCGATACCGTGCGCGATGTGCGCGGGTTCGCGGTGAAGTTCTATACCGAACAAGGCAACTGGGACCTTGTCGGCAACAACATGCCGGTGTTCTTCATCCAGGACGCGATGAAGTTTCCGGATCTGATTCATGCGGTGAAGCCCGAACCGCATCACGGCATCCCCCAGGCATCCTCCGCGCACGACACGTTCTGGGACTTCGTGTCGCTGACGCCTGAGTCGACGCATATGTTGATGTGGGTGATGTCGGACCGCGCGCTCCCGCGCAGCTTCGCGACGATGCAGGGGTTCGGCGTACACACGTTCCGTCTCGTCAATGAAGACGGCGTGTCGAGTTTCTGCAAGTTCCACTTCAACCCGGTCGCCGGAACGCATTCGCTCGCCTGGGACGAGGCGGTGAAGATCGCCGGTGCCGACGGCGACTTCCACCGCAGAGATCTGTGGGAGCGCATCGAGGCGGGTCACTTCCCGACCTACGAAATGGCCGTGCAGGTGTTCGATGAAGCGCAGGCCGAGGCGTTCTCCTTCGATGTGCTCGATTCGACGAAGATCATTCCCGAAGAGCTCGTGCCGTTGCAGGTCGTCGGGCGTCTGGTACTCGATCGCAATCCCGACAACTTCTTTGCAGAGACCGAGCAGGTCGCGTTTTGTACGTCGCATGTCATTCCGGGGATCGACTTCTCGAACGATCCTCTGCTGCAGGGCCGCCTGTTTTCGTATCAGGACACGCAGTTGACGCGCCTAGGCGGGCCCAACTTCCACGAGATTCCGATCAACGGGGCGATTGCGCCGGTTCACAACAACCAGCGCGACGGCCTTCACCGGCAGGCGATTCCGCGCGGCCGTGTGTCCTATGAGCCGAACTCGCTGGGAGGCGGCTGTCCGTTCCAGGCGGGCGCGCAAGGATTCGTCTCTTTCCCGCGCTCGGACAGCGGCGACAAGGTGCGCGGCAAGCCCGAACGCTTCGCCGATCATTTCACCCAGGCGCGACTTTTCTATCGCAGTCAGACGCCGGTCGAGCGCCAGCATATCGCGTCGGCCTTCCGATTCGAGTTGACGCGTGTGCAGACCCAGGCAATCCGCGAACGCATGGTGTCGATCCTAGCGGCGGTCGACCTGGAGCTCGCGCAGGAAGTGGCATCGGGTCTGGGATTCCCCGTGCCTGAGCCGCACCCCGCCTGGTTCGCCGCGAAACCCGAGATCGAAGTCTCACCCCCGCTCTCGTTGTCGGCCCGGCCGGGCAACGGCTCGATCGGTGCGAAGCGCATCGCGTTGCTGGTCGCGGCAGGGGTCAGCAGCGCCGGCGTGCGGGCAGCCCACGCGATGCTCGCGGCAGCCGGTGCGGCACCACGGTTCGTGGGACCTCGCCTGGGGTCGGTAATGGTCGACGACGGGGAGCCGCTGCACGTCGAGATCACATTTGAGACCGCGCCTTCGCAACTCTGGGATGCCGTGGTCGTGGCGGATCGCACGGGAGGTTGGGAAACCGTCACCGACGCCGCTCAGGTCGTCGATTTCGTCCGAGATCAGTTCCGGCATTGCAAGCCTATCCTCGCGTTTGGCGCGGGACAGGAGATCGCAAGATATGCCGTGGCTTCGCTGTCGACCGGCAACGACGGCCGCGCGCCGGGTGTGTTCCTGAGCGACGTGGCGGGAAGCAGCGATCCGATGCTGGAACAGTTCGTCACGGCGGTCGGCGCACCTCGCGACCTTTCGCGCGAAAAGATGTGGCAAGGCGGATGATCGCTTCGTGAGCACTGCTGCTGCCGCTGAAACCACGTCCGCTCCCACGCGCCGGTCGTCACTGTCGCGGGTAGCGCGCGTGGCGGCCTACATCGCGCTCGCGATTTTCCTGCTGGTGGTTTTGCTCGTTCTGTTGTTCGACTGGAACTGGCTCAAACGTCCGCTCGAAAGATTCGTCACCGAACGCAGCGGACGCGAGCTGGTGATCGGCGGCGACATCACCGGTTCCTGGTCGTTCACGCCCACCTTCACGTTTCGTGACGTGCGTTTTGCCAATCCGCAGTGGGCCGAACAGCGCACGTTCGTCGAGGCCGAACAGGTCTCGTTGACGATACCGCTGCGCTCCGTGATCCGCGGCGAACCGGTGATCAACGACCTGTCGATCCTGGGCGCGAACGTGGGGCTCGAGGTGGGGCCCGAGGGCAAGCGGTCGTGGCGGTTGAACCCGACACAGGACGACCCGAAGGCGGCAATCCGCTTCAAACGCATCGTGGTGGAACGCGGCGTGGTGCGGTATCTTGACCGCAGCGACGACACCGATGTGGTCGCCAAGGTCGGGGCACGTGCGGAAGGCACCACGAACCTCGAGGTGACAGGTCGCGCACGCAAGACTCCGCTGACCCTCGCCATCACGACCGTCGGCGCCGCGCAAGCGCTCGAAGCTGCGACGAAGGCCGATTCGCCGTCGCCGTCGTTCCGCGGCAAAGGGCGTATCGGCGAAGCGAGCGTCGAGTTCAAGGGGCAACTCGGTCCGGGCTACGGTGTCGCCGGCACGCAGATGGACATCCGTGCGAGCGGCCCCGATCTGTCGGCGTTTCGGCCGCTCGCGCGCGCCGCGGTGCCCTCGACACCGCCGTACAAACTCGACGTGCAGGTGAGCGTTGCGGAAGAGCGCGTCGATGTTGCCCTGAGACCCTCGTCGTTCGGGGAGAGTCGTCTGCTCGGCAAGGTGTCGGTGAATCTCGGTGGAGAGCGCAAGCGGGTCGAAGGCGTGTTGACTGCATCGCCACTCGACTTCGACGACCTCGCCCCGTTGATCGGGGCAGCGCCGAGCATCAAGCCGGGCGAGACGGCCTCGCCTGCGCAGCGCAAGACTGCTGCGGCGGCGGTCAGGCGTGGCCGGGTGTTACCCGATGCGCCCTTCGACACCACGCTCTGGCCGAACGTCGACATCGACATCACGCTGAAGGCGGAAAAGGTGGTCGATTCGGGACGACTGGCGATCGAATCGTTCTCTTTCCGTGCGCGTCTGACGGAGGGCAATCTGGAAGTCTCCCCGCTCGCGGTGTCGATGGCAGGTGGAAAGATCGACGGTGGCGTCTCGCTGCTGCGCCGTCCGGATGCTGTAGCGCTCAAGTCGGCGATACGCTTCAGTGGGCTCAAGCTCGATCGCATCCTGCCCAAGTCCGACACCGTCAAGGCGAGCTTCGGACAGATCAACGGGTCGCTCGACCTGTCGGGTCAGGGGCGCTCGGTGGGTACCATCCTCGCAGCCAGCAGTGGACGATTGGGATTGGTGATGGGCCCGGGCGAGGTCAGCAATCTTCTGCTCGAGTTGGTGGGGCTCGACGGCGGTGAAGCATTGGCATTTCTGATCAGGGGAGACCGCACTTCCAAACTTCGTTGCGCGGTTGCATCGATGCCGATAAAGAACGGCACCGTCGTGGCCGAAGCGGTGGTGTTCGACACCGAGGACACGAATATCGTGATGAGCGGCTCGGCCGATCTGCAGTCCGAACGCATCGACTTCACGCTCCATCCGCGTCCGAAGGACTGGAGTTTGTTCTCGTTGCGCAGCCCGATTCATCTGCGCGGCACGTTCAGCGACCCCAGCGTCTCCCTCGACGCAGCCGGCGTCGGCGCGCGCGCGGCGGGTGCCGTCCTGCTCGGATTGTTGAATCCGATTGCTGCACTGATCCCGCTGATCGAGACCGGTGGCGGTGAAGATGCGAATTGCCAGGCGCTGCTCAGCGAGATGCGCTCGGCGGCGACGAAAGGCGCTTCGGGTTCGATGCGCGCGAAGCCCGCAGCTAAGCGTCCTGCGGCCGAGCGGCAGTAGCCGGTGGATCGGTCGGACTCAGTGACGCCCGAGAGCTCGGTCGCGGGCACGCGTCCCTCACTCGCACCGACGACCCTGTTGTGGCTGACCGGACTGGTGGTGGTTACGGTGCTGGTGTCCGTGCCCGTGCTGCCCGGCGTTCTGTGGGCGCTGATGATCGGCTACTGGACATTCCCCGCGCATCGCGGCATCGCCAAGCGCCTGACCTCGGGGGCGGCCGCGGCGCTTTCCACTTTCCTGCTGGTGTTCGTGGCGATCCTGCCCACGGTGTGGCTGATCGACACGACACAGCAGGTGTGGACATGGGCGCAGGAGTCGCTGCCACAGAACGTCGATCTGGTGCTGACCCGACTGCATCAGATCGCCGCGGAGACGCCTTATGTGGGGCGCGCCCTGCAGAACGCGCTGCCCCGCTCGGTCCAGGAGATCGACTGGGTCGGCATCGGCACGAACTCCGCCAACGCAGTGGGTGGGGTCGTGGCGGCCGTCGTGCTGCGCGCGGGCGACTGGGTGTTCCATGTGGTCATCGCGATCGGCACCTTGTTCTTCGTCTATCGCGACGGAGCCGACTGGTGGGCGATTCTGCGCGCGGCGCTGCGCTCGAGCTTCGGCAAGTTCGGCGACGAGGCGACGAAGCTGTGCGCGAGTACCGCGTCGGCCGTGACGCGCGGCGTGATCCTGACCGCGGTGGTGCAAGGCGTGCTCGCGGGCTTCGGCTACTGGGCCGCCGGCGCGCCGCAGCCTTTGCTGCTCGCCGTGGTCACTGTGCCAGCGGCCATCGTGCCGCTGGGCGCGGGCCTGGTCTGGGTGCCTGCGGCAGCATGGCTGGCGCTGACCGGTCATCCCGGTGCGGGACTGGGGCTCGCCCTCTATGGTGCTGTGGTCGTCGGCATGGCCGACAATGGACTGCGCCCGATCCTCATGCGTGAAAACACGCCGCTCACCTTCTGGCCGCTGACCCTCAGCATCGTCGGCGGTACGCTGGCGTTCGGCGTGCCCGGCGTGTATGTGGGGCCGATGGCATATGCGTTGGCTCGGCTCGCGCTGTTTCGCGCCGCAGGACGAGATCCGGCGCAAGAGCCCGCGCAGGCGAAATGATTCCGCGCCCCTCGCATCTGCCGATTGCCCTGCCGGCTCGACTCGCCCCCCCGGGATCAGGACGATGAAGTTCATAGATGCGGGACGCACGCTCTGGCGAGGCACGACCAACTTCTGGTACGCCGATGGTTCGCGCTACGGGGCAGCCACCGCGTTCTACGCGATCTTCTCGCTGGCTCCGATCCTCGTGATCGCAGTATCGATCGTCGCGCTGATGCTCGAGGCAGACCCGGCACGGGAAGGCGTCGTGGGCCAGTTTGCCAAGGTCGTCGGTGCTCAGGGCGCGGAAGCCGTCGATGCACTGCTCGCTCGACCCGAGAACGACACCGAGCGGGGGATTCTCGCCGCGGTGATTGCAGCGATAACCTTGATCATCGGCGCCACCGGCGTGTTCTCCGAGCTGCGCGATGCGTTGAACCGGATGATCGACGCACGTCCGCGCAAGGAGAACGTAGTACTGGCGTTCGTACGCGTACGGGTGGTCGCGTTCTCGCTGGTGCTGGCGCTGGGCTTCCTCGCGCTGAGCTCGCTGCTCGTGAGCTCGGCGCTCGAGGCGATGTCCGAACGGCTCGCTCCCGCATTCGGCGCCTGGCTGATCCTGTTCAAGTTCGCGTCGATCACGATCTCGCTCGGTGCGGTGACGCTCGTATGTGCCGCCATCTATCGATGGTTACCCGACGAGCGTCTCCCCTGGCGCGCCTTGTTGAGCGGCGCTGCGGTCAGCGCCATCCTGTTCTCGCTGGGCAAGTGGGGCATCGGCGTCTACTTGGGCGGCAGCAGTACCACCTCGGCGTACGGCGCAGCCGGCTCGTTCGTCGTCCTGATCATCTGGGTGTACTTCACCGCACAGGCATTTCTTTTGGGTGCCTCGATCGCTTCGGCGTTCGCCGGCAGGACCCCCGCGCCCGGCGATATCGTAGTCGTCGAGCCGACCTCGTCGCCAGAACCGAGCCGATAGCCCATGGCCGGGCGCCGCGCGGTCTTCCTCATCGCGCCCGCGGGGCGCGTGCAATGAACACCGGCGGCTCGGACGCCGTGAACGACGTTGGCGATACCGGCGCCGATCGGCCGCAGCACAGGGACGGCACCGCCAAGCTCGATTTGTCAGCCGCGCTCGAACGCGTCGGCGACGCGCGTCAAGGCGACGACACCGGCGTCTCGCCGTCGCTCGCGTCGACGGCAGGGCCGGTGCGCGAACCGGTAACGGTCGACGTGCGCTGGGGCACGACGGGCGTGATGATCAACATCGGCGCGTCGATCCTGATCGTTGCTGCGCTGTATCTGGCCAAACCGTTGCTGCTGTCGGTGTTGATCGCGTTGTTGCTGACGCTCCTGTGCTCGCCGCTGGTCAGCGCCCTTGCGCGGCGCGGGATTCCGGAATCGGTGAGCGCGGGGCTGGTCGTCGCCGTGGCGGTGGCGGCGCTCGCCTGGGGAGCGCTCTACCTGGCAGGCCCGGCGCAACGCTGGCTGCAACCGACTGCGCAGGATGCCCGGTTGCTCGAGCGGCGACTCGCCGAACTCAAGAAACCGCTGGCGGCATTGACGTCGGCTTCGCGCCGCGTCGCCGAAATCACCGCCGACGATGCCCCGGGCAAACCGCGTGAGGTCGTGGTCGAGCGCGAAGGATGGGGATCGTGGATCGACGCAACGCAATCATTCGCAGCATCGGTCGTCGCCACACTGGTCATGGTCTATCTGTTCCTGGCCTCCGGCGATACCTTTCTGCGCAAACTGGTTCGCGTATTGCCCAAACTGCGCGACAAGATCCGCGCGGTGGAGGTGAGTCGCGACATCCGCCACGAGATCGGTCGCTATTTCCTCGTCATCACCGGGATCAACGCGGGGCTCGGGGTGGCGACGGGTGCGGCGATGTGGTGGTTGGGCATGCCGAATCCCGTGCTCTGGGGCGTCATGGCGGGCGTGCTCAATTTCATTCCCTACATCGGTGGTGTCGTGTCGCTGATACTCATCGCCGTTGCGGCCGCGCTGTCTCTCGACTCATGGCGAGAAATCGTGCTGGTGGTCGGCGTGTTCGGCACGATCTCGGTGATCGAGAGCTTCGTCGTCCAGCCGATGCTGGTCAGTCGGCGCCTGGAACTGAATCCCGTGATCGTACTGTTGGCGGTCGCCTTCTTCGGCTGGATCTGGGGCATCGGCGGGGCGATCGTAGCGGTGCCCACGCTGGTTGCGGTGCGCATTCTCAGCGATCATCTGACCGGATGGGAATTCATCGGGCAATTCCTCTCCCGCGAGTGACCGAGGCGGAAGGCATGGCGATTGCGTTGCACTCGTCGCTGGGTGGGTCACCCACTCACGTGGCGGCAAGCGCGAGGACATTCTCGCGCGACGGCATCGCCCGCGCTGCCGGTACCGAAATCGGTGGCGCGCGGTGAGGAAAGCACGCGCTCTCCAGTAACGATGGCGGGGCTGCCATGGCAGCCCCGTTTCCTTGTCCAACGAAGGGACGTATGTGAATGCAGAACTGATCGGCTGGGCAAGCGCGACCATTCTTTTCGCGACAATCGTGCGCCAGGTCCAGATCCAGTGGCGCGCCGGCAAGAGCGCGGGCGTGTCCCAGTGGCTGTTCATCGGTCAACTCGCGGCATCGATGGGGTTCGCGTGGTACAGCTATCTTCTTGCCAACCCCGTATTCGTGGTCACGAATCTGCTGCTGGTGATGGCGGCGATGATCGGACAGATCGTGAGCTGGCGTCAGCACCGCGAGTGACACTGGTCGCCGCGATCGCTACCCGGCTGCTTGATTGCGAGTGCGAAGCGCCTGGTGCGACGCCGACGTACGACCCGTGGAAGGTCGGTTTCGCCGGGCCGCGCGGCACAATCCACCCCATCCAATCGGTCGACACACGGCGGCCAAGGGGGCCTCGCGCCGCCGTCATCGGCGGACGACGCCCCCGGAGCAGTTTCAGGCCGTGGCAACTCGCTTCACCAGCGTGCGCAACGTGATCGAGTAGCGCAACCGGCTGACCGGGGGGATGTGATGTTGCCAGCGCGCGCGGATGTCGCCCTGCATCACATACGCCGACCTCGGTGCCAGTTCGATCGCGAACGAGGGGTTGCGCGGGCCGGTCGCGTCGACCGGTCGAAAACGCATCCGCGCCGCCGCCGCGAGCGACAGTCCGACGACGATGCCGTATTGGGGCGCATCGCGATGCCAGCCGATCGGCACCCCGGGCTGGTATTCAGTCACCAGCGCCTGCACAAAGTGGGCGACGGGGACACCGCGCCATGCCGCAACCCGTTCCCGGATCGAACTCAGGAATGGGGGAAAGGGGCTGCACACCGCGAGCGCGCCGTCGTCTTGCGCGCGACCTGCCTCGTCACCCGCACCTTCGCCGAACATCGCGACGCGACGACGCGCCCGGTACTGGTGGAAGTGCGCTTCGCTGAGCGTCAACGACGCGACCTCCGCCACCAGCGACGCTTCCTCTTCGGCGCTGAGGAAGTCGGGCTGATACACGAGGCCATGGGGAAGTTCAGCGCTGTCGAAAAGCGAACCCTGCGCTGAGGCCGGGCGGTGCGCGTGAGCGCGCGAATCGACGGTCACGGCGGACGTTGCTGAACAATCGGCGGTAGTGAGGCTGGACATCAATGGAGGCGTGCTGGGGAACAGGCGCACATCGATCTATGTGGCAAGAACGGACGGAATGCACAACGCACTCGATCAACGCGCGCCACCGTCTCCTGTACCGTCGGAGGTCTGCTCCGGTCGCTGCTGGCGAACGTCATGCTGCACTTCAATGGTCGGGGCGAAAGGATTCGAACCTTCGACCCCCTGCACCCCATGCAGGTGCGCTACCAGGCTGCGCCACGCCCCGACCGAGCCACGAGTATAGCAGTCAGCCTGAGTGGCTTCGCCGCGAAGCGCGATTGCCGGAAGCCCTGCCGGAGGGCCTTACTTGAAGATTTCGAGGATCGCGCGCAATTCGCCGTCGACGATCGACCAGTCGAGGGCACTCAGCGCCGCATGCTCGGCGGGCTCGAGGGCGAGATCGGCATCGTTGTGGTTCGAATCGAGGCGATTGCGCGCGCCGCTGATCGTGAACCCCTGCTCGTACAGCAGTTCGCGGATGCGCCGGATCAGCAGCACCTCGTGATGCTGGTAGTAGCGCCGGTTGCCACGGCGTTTGACCGGCTTCAACTGGGTGAACTCCTGCTCCCAGTAGCGCAGGACATGCGACTTCACCCCGCACAACTCGCTCACTTCACCGATCGTGAAATAGCGTTTCGCGGGGATCGGGGGGAGCGCCACCCGGGCGCGACTCTCACTAGTTCGACTGTCGTCCGCCATCATAGGCCTGGTCGACCATCGCCTTCAGCTTCTGGCTGGCGTGAAAGGTGACCACGCGACGAGCAGTGATGGGGATTTCTTCTCCGGTCTTCGGGTTGCGGCCGGGACGCTGCGGTTTGTCGCGCAGATGAAAATTGCCGAACCCGGACAGCTTCACGCCCTCGCCCTTCTGCAGCGCGGTGCGCACCTCTTCGAAGAACGATTCGACCATGTCCTTCGCCTCGCGCTTGTTCAGGCCCACCCGCTCGAACAGCATCTCCGCGAGCTCCGCTTTGGTCAGCGTCTTACGGTCGTCGGCCGGCAGCGAAGTCGAGATGTCGTTATTGGCGGAGTCTTCCATTTTGCCGGTTCGCAATGATTTCCACCAATCGGGCGATGCTTGATTCTACTTCACCATCCGTAAGAGTTTTTCGAGTATCTTGCAGTAACACCCGGAAAGCAAGGCTTTTTTCCCCACTTTCAATGCCCATTCCGACATACGAATCGAAAACTTCGAAACGTTCGACGAAGGGCGGCGGGGCTTCCATCACGGCGTCGATCATCGCCTGCGCGGTCACTTTGCGGTCGACGATGAAAGCGAGATCGCGGCGGACGGGAGGAAACCTGGACACTTCGGCGAGCATCGGTAGCGCGCCGGCGGACACGGCAGACCAGTCGAGCTCGAACAGCACCGTCGGGGCAGGCAACTCATAGCGCTGCTGCCAGCGCGGATGCAGTTCCCCTAACCAGCCTGCGGCGTGTCCGTCGAGCATCACCCTGGCCGAGCGCCCGGGGTGCAACGCCGGGTGCGGCGCGGGCGCGAAGCGCGCAACCCGCGGGGCGACGATCGCCTCCAGATCGGCCTTCATATCGAAGAAATCGATCGACCGCGCCTTGATCCCCCATTGCTCGGGATCGGCGTCGCCATGCGCGATCGCCGCCAGTCTCAGCGGCTGCGCGATACCCGCCACGGCGAGCGGTCCGTCCGCGACGTCGGCGGCGCGCTGGAACACCCGTCCCAGTTCGAACAGGCGCACGCGCGATTGCTTGCGGTTGACGTTGTGGCGAACATTCGCCACCAGCCCGCCGATCAGCGTCGAGCGCATGACCGCCAGTTGGCTGGAGATCGGGTTCAGCAGCGCGATAGGCGCGTTGGCAGCGTCGCGCTGCGCGCCGGCGAAATCGGCCTCCCACTGCGGGTCGACGAAACCGAAATTGACGGCCTCGGAATAGTCACGACCGACGAGCGCATCGCGGATTTCGTCGGCGGCGCGGCACGCCTCGGGCAACGCCCGCATCCATGCCGGTGCCGAGGGCGGGACCGCCGGCAGTTTATCGTACCCGTGAATCCGGATCACCTCTTCGATGAAGTCTTCCTCGAGCGCGAGATCGAACCGGTGCGCGGGCGGCATGATGTCGAACACGTCACCGTCGGCGCTCGCGCGCACCTGCCAGGTGAAGCCCAGCAGATCGAAAATCTGGCCGATGCGTGCGGTGGTGAAGGTGATGCCGATCACGCGGTTGCAACGTGCGACGCGCAGCGCCACCGGTGAGCGGTCGGGCAGCGCCAGCACCTGATCGTCGACCGGCCCGGCGGCGCCTCCGCAGATCGAGAGGATCAGGCTCGTGATCCGCTCGAGCCCCGTCACCGCATTCGAGAAGTCGACCCCGCGTTCGAAGCGATGCCCGGCTTCGGTCGTGAAATTCAGGCGCCGCGCGCGTCCGGCGATCGCGGCCGGCCACCAGAACGCCGCCTCGAGGTACAGGTTGCGCGTATCGAGCGAGACCGCGGTGTGGCTGCCGCCCATCACGCCGGCGACGGCCTCGGGTTCGTCGCCATCGGTGATCACGCCGAAATCGGGGGTCAGCGCGACGGTCTGGTCGTTCAGCAGTTGCGCGTGCTCCCCGTCGCGCGCCCAGCGCACGCCGAGGCGGCCGTGGCGTATTCGGTCGAGATCGAACACATGCGACGGCTGGCCGAGTTCGAGCATCACATAATTGGAGATGTCGACCAGCGCCGAGATCGAGCGCTGCCCGGCACGCTCGAGACGCTGCCTGATCCAGGCCGGCGTCGCGACCCGCGCATCGACGCCGCGGATCACCCGCCCGGCGAAGCGTCCGCAGAGGTCGTGCGCCGCCGGATCGATCGCGACCGGGAGACGATCGTCGATCGTCGCCACGACCGGCACGCATGCCGGCACGGTCAGCGCGGCTCCGGTCAGCGCGGCGACTTCGCGTGCGACGCCGAGCAGACTGAGGCAATCGGCACGATTCGGAGTGAGCTTCAACACGAACACGCTGTCGTCGAGGCCCAGCAGTTCGCGCAGAGACGCACCGGGCGTCGCGTCGTCGTCGAGTTCCAGCAGTCCGGACGTGTCCTCGGAAAGACCGAGTTCGCGCGCCGAGCACAGCATCCCGTCGCTGTCGACGCCGCGCACCGCCGTGCGCTGGATGGTCAGGCCGCCGGGCAGCACCGCGCCGACGAGCGC
>JACMMK010000298.1 GCA_014379045.1 Burkholderiales bacterium | reverse complement strand
GGCACCATCGACTTCGGCGACCCCCCGACCGAGTACTGCGCCACCAGTCGCTGCATCACGTGCAAAGGCAGCCGGAAGGTATAGGACGCCGAATCAGCGACGGTCACCGTGCGCCCGACGCGATCGACGACCAGCGCGAAGCCTGCGGCGAGCGCGAGCCGGCGCATCGCAGCCTCGGCGCTCAAATCGCGCAGATGTACGGTGACCGGGCGGTTGACCTGCACACCTTCCATGAACAGCACGCTGTATTGATGGTCCCGGGCCATGTTGGTGATCAGCGCGCCGAACGGCACGCTCGATGCCGACACCGATACCTCGCCCGATTCGGGCGTGGCAACGACGGCACGCACCCGAATCGGGTCATCCGCGCGTTCGGTCAGGGTGGGCCGAGGTTCCGACTGCGGTTCAAGCGCGTCCGCAACCAGCCTGCGCGACTCGGCGCTCGCGGCCACGCGCCGTTCGTTGAACTGGGTGGCACACCCCGCCAAGAAGGCGACAGCGACGCACGCCAGCGAAGCGAAAGCGCGGCCCCGGGTCGGGCGATAGAGCATCGACATCGGTTCCCCCAAGAGTGGTGCTAGTTCGCGAGTTCGACCACCAACAGTCGATTACCCTGGATTTCTCCGCGCAGACCCAACCGAACGAGCGCCTTGCGCAGGACTTCGCGCACATCGGCTCCGTTCACTTCAGCCACTTCTTCAACCATCAGGAGCGGCATCGCCCTGAACTCCACGTCGAGACCCTGCCCATGAAGAAAGGTGCGCAAAGTCGCCTGCACGGTCGTATTGGGCAAGAACATCAGGCGCAATGGCGCCGACGCTCGCTCGCGGGGTTTTTCCGATGGCGCCGTGGCGCCGATCGGGGCCTCGCCCGCGCCTTCACCCTGCGCCGCGGGTGCAGCGCGCGGCAACAGTGCTGTTGGCGATAACAGTGCGGGTGCCGGCGACGTTACGGCGAGGGCCGCGTGCATCTGCGTCGCCGATAACGCCGGTGCCGGTGCACGCGCGGCCGCGACGACGAGCGCGGCCGCGATCTGATCTGTGATGCGTCCCTGTGCCGCCAACTGCATGATCTGCTGCACCGCCTTGCGCCGCTCGTCGTCGCTGACCGGTCGGGCAAGCTCGCGATTGGCGCTGATGGCCTGTTCGAGCGCGGGAGCCATCGCGGCGTGCACGCGCGACACGTCGGCCAACACGTCTGCCGAAGCAGCGGGCACTGCCGCAGTCGATTCCGCGGTCTTCGATGCGCTCGTTGGCGCTGACGTTACCGCGATCGCGCCCAGGCTCGGCGGCGCCACGGCGGTGCCGGAAACAGTTGCCGAGGTCGGCGCCGTCCGTGCTATTGAACCCGCGTTTGTCATCGAGGCGTTTTGCACAACCGCGGTCGACGTCGTCAAAAAGCCTTCCGAACCATGCGCGACGCGTCCCACCGATTTCGCAAGCAGCGAAGCGTCACACCCATCGACCGACCGTCGCATTACGATCACGTCGAGGCTCGAGGCTGCAGGCGACCTCACGCGCTGCTCGATCACGTCCACGGTGATGCCTCCGGCGACCAGCAGTTCGCGCACGCGCGCACTTCTGCGTTTCGCGAGCGCGGACTCAGGACGGTCGGCGTAGGCGACGAGCGTGACGCGCTCGGTGTCGCGCGAATGGGCGAGCATTCGCGACACTTGGTCGAGCGCGCCGGGTTCGGTGCGCACCGAGCCGGTCTCGAACTGCACGGTCGCCCGAAGACCGGTTTCGCGCGCGCGAATCGTGCATTCGCGGGCGACGGTCTCCGCCCTGGTCGCGCCGGTGTACTCGATCGATACCGCCTTGCCACGGATGCCGTCGAGATTGACCGTCACGCGGTTGGTGAGTCCGCGCACGACCAGATACGGCCCCTGCACTGCATACGGCGCATCGTCGATATGCAGCTTCGCGGCGAGCGTGGGATCAACCGGCTGGATGAACACCTCGCGACCGTCGTCGAACACCACGCCGATGGCAAACGCCGTGCCCAGCACGCGATAACTGAAATCCAGCGGTCGTGTAGCAGGCGCTGCAGCGATGGCACTCGACACGAGCAGCCACAGCAGCCAAACGCTAAGCGCCGAGTGACGTCGTCCGTACACCGAAACTCGACCGGAAGATCGCAGAAGCAGGGAGGGCATAAGCAGGATCCGATTTTGCGTTTAGCGAGATTCTTCCCGCATCCTGCCAGCGTCTGACGGAATCACCAAGAAATCACGCTGAACTGTGAGAACGAAACGGTGTCCCTGACGAATGATTAACGTCGGGGGCAGGTTGCGGGTCCGTCCGAGGACGCTTCGGGCCGTTTCGACCAGCACGGTTCCCGCGGCGGACGACAGCCCTGCGCCCGTTCCTGCGCCTGCGCCGGGAACTACCACGACGGTTCCCGGGGTCTCATTGCGCTGTAGCAAAGACGCCAGGCCGGCGATCATGAAACTCGACCCGAACATCTGCCAGAAGTGACGGTCCACGCGGTCGTTGAGCCCGCTTCGACCCTGCGCATCGGCCGCCTGCATCCCTAGCAGATCGACACTCGCGCCCCCCGGCAGAATCAGCCGACTGAACGCGGCGAGGACGCGCTCCTGTCCGGGACGCACGTCAGCGTTGTACTCGCCGATAAGCCGGGCGCCACGAGGGATCAGCAGATAGCGACTGTCGATGGAATCCCAGACATCCTGCGTCACCTGGGCGGTGAGGGGTCCCGGGAGGTCGCTGTTGATTTCAGTCAGCAGCACCGCGGGCACGACGGTCCCCTGCAGCACCACATGCGCGCCGGGCGCCGGACGTGCGGTCAGCGCCGCGGCCGCGCGGGTTGCTGAGCTCGTTTGCGCCTGCTCGAGCCACCGGCGGTCCGCGTGCACGGTGGTGGACCCGGAGGGCTCGCCGGTCGCGCTCGACGCACGCCAACGCGCAAGCAACTGCCCCAGTCCAGGATCCGTAGTCGCGGCCTGCGCGGCTCCGGTCAAGCGCTCGCCGATCGAACCGCTCGAAGGCTGCAAACCCGCCGCAATTGCTGACAATGCGCCATCGAGCCCGACTGCCCCCACCCGATGGCCGGGCAGCGCCGACGACCCGCCTGCACCCGCCGCGCCGAGCGCCAGAATCGGACTGCCAAGCGCATCGGCCTGGCGACGATCCGACTCGACCGCCAGACGCAGGAGGCGAGCGTCGACGTCGTTGGGAGGGGGCGCCTGGCCCACGCCCCCGGCACCCAACGGAAACCCAGCCGGAAGCGGCGGCACACCGCGACCAGAGCCTGCAGGATCCGGCACCGCGCGCGACGGCGTCAAAGCGGTCATCACGGGCCCCTCGTTGCCGAGGTCACCGGCGTTGCGGCCTTGGTGCCCCAGCGCAGGCAAGGATGGAACGACGGGTCTGACCGCTTCGACCTGCTCGCGGATCGTACGTTCGAGTGCGGTGGTCGACTCCGGTGGACGCACCTGTGCGACCTCGCGTCGGGTCGACGTCTCGCGACGCGCCGCGCGATCATCGGATTCCTGGCTGAACGCCTGCCATAGAAGCAGCGGCAACGCGAGCGCGATCACTGCAGCGCCGAGCCACCAGTGCAGATCCCGTCGCGGCAGCGTGCGGCCGGGCGGAAAGGCGTGTGGCCGATCCAGATCCAGGGCGCGGTCGTCGCGAGCTCCGTTCGGGCCCCGCCCATCGTGCTGGATGAGATCGTCGATACTGAAGCTCGACGCTTCACCGCTGGGCGCGAACTCCCCGGGTCGTGGAGCGCCCGACCCGGGCGCCTGGAGCGTCATTGTGCTGCCGCCTCGCTCGCGCTCGGCTCGCCCCCCGCAGCAGGCCATCCCCGGCGCGACGACGTCGATCCATCGACCGCGCGCTCTCTTTCGATCGTGACCTCGGCGCGACCCAGCCGCAGCGTGAACCGATCGGCGAGGCGCTGTACGACCAGGAACTCGCCGCGCATCGTGTAGTTGACCAGCTCACCTTCGCCGTTTTCCCCGAGCACGAACAGCGCAGGCATTTCGGGTAACGCCGCGGGCAGGCGGATATACGTGAACCGACCATCGTCCAGCACTTGAGCCGGTCTGAACCGCCCCTGCCCGCGGATCGCGTAGGCGAAGTTGAGTCTTTCGAGCGGCAGCCGCTGGGCGACGGTCTGCGCCTCGCGCATCCGGCGGGCCTCGTCTTCGAGCTTCGCGCGGTTCGTTTCGGCGTCGCGCGCGATCGCGACCAGTTCGGGGTGCGCCCAACTCACGCGCTGGTACCAGGTACCGCCCTCGGGGGAACTGCGAAACGCCAGCTGATAGGCGCGACGGTTGGTTACCAGGGTGCCACTGGTGAACAGATCGGATCTGATCGGCTTGACGAATACGTGCGGACCCTTGTCCTGCACGATCCATTGCACGGTATCGCCAAGCGCTAGAGCGACCACGCTCTCGTCGGGATCCAGCGCGAGATGAGTCACCGCACCCGGGCGAGTCAGGATCAGATACGAGTCGTTCGCGTCGTAGCGGAACACGACGAGCCGCGTGTCCTGCGGCATCGGCACCGGCGCCTGCTGGGCGAGTGCGCTCGGCGCGAGGCTCATCGCGACGAACGTGAGCGCGATCGACCGCAGTCGCCCGAGGCCACTCACGAAAGCTCCTCGGCGATATTGAAACGGGTCACATAGAGGCCGATGGGATTCTGGATGATTTCGGCCTCGGTTTTCGGGGGCACGATCGCGTAGTGCACGGTGACCTGAAACGTCTTCACCTGCGCCGGGGAACTCAGCGACCGCGTCTCCGCACGTACCCGCACCTGCAGCACACTGTCGTCGAGCGGCGCCACGGTGATGATCGACACCGATCGATTGAGACCGGAATCCTTCTTCAATCGCTCGATCGGTTTGTCGGCGCGCATCCAGTCGAGCATCTGCTGCGTGGCGAGGCCCGACGTCATCCGGTAGGCCTCGGCGAGCTGGCGCTCGGTCAGGTAGGGATCCATCGTCAGCACCTGCTGCACCCAGCGCGAAACGAAGTACGTGCGTTCTGCGCGCCCCGGGCGGTAATGCTGTGCCGCGGCCCGATCGGCGATCGCCAGGCCGTTGTCGGCGACGCGGACGATGAACGGCTCGACCGTTTTCAGCGGCATCAGAACGACGAGTGCGACGCAGGCGGCGAGCAATGCAGCGGTGGTGAGCACCCAGCCGACGAACATCCGGTTGCGCTCGACGATTGCACAGCCGTAGCGCTCGAACCATTCGATGCGCGCGCGCTCGAAAGCAGTCAGCGGCGCCGACGGCGATGCCTCCGCGTCCTGCCCGGCGCGGCGCAGGATGACCTTCCGGAGCGCCTTCCACATGCGGTGTCCTGTTCAAGACTGACCGCGATCTCGCGGCGACAGCGCAATGATCGAAAACTTGGCAGCGCAGGGCGCGCGCGGGAATCGCGCGTTGGGGCTGAAACGGTGTGCTCCCGTCGTCGGCAAAGACGAATCCGACGCCGCGCCAGCCCGCTCCATGGAATGCATTCCGCGCCGCACCAATCGGCGTCAATAGTCCGAACGGACCATTCCCCGGCCTCTTGCAACGGCGTCCGGTGTCATGTGCATCGCCTACTTTAGACAGGCGGAAACCGCTTGCTATCGACTAGTCGCGCGGAGTGGATCGTAGCCCGCAACACGAACAACCAGCCAAGAACACCCCGAGGAACAATCGAATGAACCGACGCGCACTGGCCGGCCTGTTCGCCGCCGTCATCTGGCTGTTCGCCGCGGCTGGCCCCGCCAGCGCTTCCCCCAGCGGGGTCGTGGTCAGCCAGGTCTACGGCGGGGGCGGTAACTCCGGCGCGACGCTGCGCAACGACTTCATCGAGTTGTTCAACGCGGGCGCGTCGCCGGTCGCCTTGAACGGCTGGTCGGTGCAACACACGTCGGCGGCCGGCACCGCGTGGACGGTCACCCCGCTGACCAGCGTCACCCTGCAACCGGGCCAGTACTACCTCGTGCAGCAGGCGGCAGGCGGCGGCGGCAGCCAGAACCTCCCGACGCCGGACGCAACCGGCACCTCACTGATGGGCGCCGGCTCGGGCAAGGTCGCCCTGGTGCGCACGACCGTCGGACTGACCGTCGCCAACCCGTCCGGCGGCTCGCTCGAAGATCTCGTCGGCTACGGCAGCACGGCGAACGGCTTCGAAGGCACCGGTCCGACCGCCGCACCTGCGAACACGACCGCCGTACTGCGCAACAACAACGGCTGTATCGACGCCAACAGCAACAACACCGACTTCACGGTCCTCCCGCCGGCCCCACGCAACACGGCCACCCCGCTCGCCCCCTGCGACCCCAATCAACCGATTGTCGCGAGCTGCCCGGCGTTCAACACCGTCGTCGGCATCGCCGGCTCGTCGCAGGTGTCGGCCACTGACTTCGACAGCATCGTGAACTTCGCGTCGATCACCGGCGGTGCGGTAGCGGGGATCACGTTGGGCTCGATCATGCCGGCGTCGGCCGACGGCGGCCGCGCGACCGCGCGCATCGAGGTCGCGGACAGCGTTGCGCAGGGCAGCTATCCGCTCACCGTCACGTTCTCGAACAACGAACTGCAGAACGCCAACTGCGCGGTGACGGTCCAGGTCATCGCGCCGCCGATGACGCTGACGCCGATCTACACGATCCAGGGCACGGGGCCGACGAGTCCACTCGTGGGTCAG
>JACMMK010000029.1 GCA_014379045.1 Burkholderiales bacterium | reverse complement strand
GCCTCGCGCGGTCGCCGGGCGTTGGCGAGCAACTCGCCGAACATGGCATGCGCGATCGCCCGGTCGTTCGCGTCGGTCGCGGCAGGCTCGTCGATGCTGTCGGTTCCCGGCCCGGCGGCCACGTCGCTCGAATCAGCGAGCGCGAGTGCGAGGCATTCGAGGGCGAGCGCGGTCCACCGCGTCGACGCGAGCGCGATGCCGACCCGCTTCAGCAGCGGCAGATCGGGTGGGGACAGTGCGAGCACGACCTGGCTCGCAGGCTCGACGACGAGGTCGCGGCACCGGGCGCCGAACCTGACCAGATGCCACAGTGCCTCGCGGTCGTTCGGGTCGTCCTCGAGCGCACGCCCATAGCAGGCGAGCGCCTCGTCGCCGCGTTGCAACGCTTCGAGGGAGAGGCCGAGCGCGACCCAGGGCGTACTCGCATCGTCGTTCCGCCCGGTACTCATTGTCCGCGTTCCCCATCCCAGCTCGAAGCATGGCCCTGGACGACGGGTGAGCCCGACTCGGTTACGTCGATCCCGTCACCTGTCAGGTGACGGGCCCCTCGCCGCGCACCTCGCGCGCTCACTCTTGCAGGCGCTGAGGGCGCGCACCGCGTGGCGGCGCGCCGCCGCTTCCCCCCGACGACCTCAATCGTCCTGGATCGACTCGCCCGGAAACAGCGCGTCGGTGAATCCGAACTGCCGCAGATCGCGCACCCGCATCGGATACAGGATGCCGAGCAGATGATCGCATTCGTGCTGTACGACGCGCGCATGGAAATCGGCCACCTCACGCTCGATCGGCGCGCCTTCAGGGGTGAAGCCGCGGTAACGCAGCCGCCTCCACCGCGGCACGACCCCGCGCATACCGGGCACCGACAGACACCCCTCCCAGCCTTCCTCGATCTCATCACCGATCGGTTCGAGGACCGGGTTGACGAGTTCGGTGTAGGGCACCGATTCGGCATCGGGATAGCGCGGGTTCGCGCCGACGCCGAAGATCACCACCTGCAGCGAGATTCCGATCTGCGGCGCGGCGAGCCCCGCTCCGTCGAGCGCTGCCATCGTGTCGCGCATGTCGACCAGAAGGCTGGCGAGTTCCGCCGTGCCGAATTCGCTGACCGGTTGCGCGACCTGCAGCAGCAGTGGATCTCCCATCTTCAACACCTCACGAATCATGGCGCTCGACGCAGCCTTCCAGAATGTGGTGCACCCGCTCCATCGCGCTCGTCAACACCGCACCGATCGCCTCGAGCGCGATCGAATGCGTGCTGTCGCCGCGTCCGGCGGCGAAATTGGCGACCACCGCGATCGCCGCATACGCCAGTCCGAGCTCACGTGCCAGTACCGCCTCGGGCATGCCGGTCATGCCGACCACATCGGCGCCGTCGCGCTCGAGCCGGTCGATCTCGGCCGCGGTCTCGAGTCGCGGCCCCTGCGTCACCGCATAGACGGCGCGATCGATCAGGGTCTCGCCCGCGGCCTGCGCGGCCTCGACGAGCACGGCGCGCAGGCGCGGCGTGTACGGTTCGGTGAAATCGACATGCGTCACCGGCTGGTCCGGGCCTTCGAAAAAGGTGCCGCGGCGACCGTGGGTGTAGTCGATCAGCTGGTGCGGTAACGCGAGCACGCCGGGGCCGAGATCGGCGCGGATACCGCCGACCGACGCCACCGAGACGATCGCGTTCACCTTCTGCTCGCGCAGGGCCCAGATGTTGGCGCGATAGTTGACCTGATGCGGGGCGATCGAATGCGCGTGGCCGTGACGCGGCAGGAACACGACCTCGCGTCCGCGCAACCGGCCGAACGTGAGCGCGCCCGAGGGCTCGCCATAGGGCGTGCGCACGACCCGGCGCTGCGGCGCCTCGAGCGTTGCGATCCGGGTCAGACCCGACCCTCCGATGATGGCGAGCATCGCGCGAGTCTAACCCGGGCTAAGTGGCGTGGCGTACAGACGCTGAGTGAACACGCGCGTAAATTTTTCTTCAGCACCACTACACGAGAGAGTGATCGCTGGAGCAAACCCGCCGACAAAGTCATCCTCGTGCATTTTGATCTTGAGATGCTCGGACTCCGCAGCACGTCCTTCGTTAACTCGGACGGCGGAGCGCTCGGCGCACTCCTGTGCGTGAGTGATGGGCAACACGCTTGGTTTGCTGCAGGAGGAACGCGTGCCACGGCCAGACGTGATCCGCGCCCGTGCAGACCCACAACTATGCCCAATGGAGATCTCATGCTTAAGCTCAGACGATTGATGTTCAAGTCGGCCGCCATCGCGGTAGCGGTCCCGGCGATAGGCGCATTGGCCTCGAACAGCGCACACGCGCAGGTGGCGCGGCGCGGTCGGCAGGACGATATCGATGACGACGACGATTCGCGTCAGGACAGGCGACCCGTCGGCCGTGGCGGCGCGGTGTTCGCGATGACCAACGCCACTGCCGACAACCGCATCGTCGCGTATCTTCGCGGCGAAGACGGCCATCTCGATCGCGTGCACAGCGTGAGTACCCGCGGTTTGGGAATTGGCGTCGACCTCGATACACAGGGCGCCGTCCGACTTAGCCGGGATCGCAGATTCCTGTTCGCGGTCAACGCCGGCAGCGACAGTGTCAGCGTGTTCGATGTCTTCGGCACGCGCCTGCGCTTCAATCAGCAGGTCGACGCCGGTGACCAGCCGGTGGCGCTTGCGCTCTCGGGCCGGCTGTTGTACGTGCTCAACGGCTCGGTGGCCGGCAATGGGATCCGAGGTTTCGTCGTCCGTCCTGGGGGACGGCTGGCCGAACTGCCGAACTCGTTCCGAGCACTGAGCTCTCGCATCGCAGTTCCGGGCGGCATTGAATTCAGCCCGGACGGCGGCGTCATTCTGGTCGCGCACAAGACGACCAATGTACTGCAGACGCCGCAGAATGTGATCGACGGGTTTGCGATCGGCTCCGACGGGTACGCGAGCTCGCTACCGGTCGCCAATGAGTCGGTGGGCATTCGACCCTTCAGCCTGGCGTTCCGCAACGATGGCAAGCTGATCGTGGTGGAGGCCTTCAACGCGCTCGACAACCGCTCGGCGGCGTCATCCTACGACTCGTTTAGCGACGCCACGATCAAGCCGATCAGCCGCTCGATTCCCAACTTTCAAACCGATTCATGCTGGGTCGAAGTCAGCCACGACCAACGGTACGCGTTCGTCGCCAACTTCGGTAGCGGCACGATTTCGAGCTATCGGTTCGATGCCTCGGGTGCGCTGACGTTGATCGACGGTGCCGCCGCGTTCCTCGGCGACATGAGCCAACCGGTGGACTTTGCGCAGAGCGGCGACGGACGCTTTCTATACCTGCTGCTGCGCGGCACCGGTGCCGTGGCCGCACTGCGCATTCAGGACGGCGGCAGGCTGCGGCTGCTGAGCATCGTTGACGGGGGCTTGCCGGTGGCCGACGGCGCATCGGGGCTCGCGGCCTACTGACGGTTGCCGAGGCGCGGATGACAGGGGGCGCGACGCTCACGCGCGCCGCCTTCGTGCAGTTGCGTAGAATCCGCACGGGAGCCTCGACGCTGCGCGGCGGCGCCCCGGTACCTTCACGAGCGCCGCGCGTTGCCGATCACACACGGTAGAGTTCGCCGCTCTCGCGATGCCGTATGCCGACAATGAGGCGTCCACGCGGTGAGCCGATATCGCTCGCGAGACGAATCGGGTGCGCTGATCGATCCGCGTCAAGCCGTCGTGACGACGCTCGGTGCACCGGCGAGCATCGATGGAGCGGCCGAGCGCGCGTGCACGGCGCTCTGCGCATCGTCGGCGAGCGCAAAACGGAACGCGCGCTCGCACTGGATCCGCACCGTGTCGAGTACCGGCAGCGCGCATGTCGCCGGATCGACCGCGAGCGGCAGCTCGGTGCAGCCGAGCACCACCGCGTCCAGATCCGCATGATCGGCGATCAGCCGATGCAGTCGATCGCGGAACTCGGGTCGCGATTCGCCACGCGCGAGGGGGGTCTGGATCGCCTGTACCTCGGCACGCCCGGCGGCATCGGGCACCACCGCTTCTATCCCATGACGCGCCAGCCTGCGCGCGAAGAATCCGTCCTCCATCGTGAACCGGGTCGCGAGCAGGAGCACCCGGCGCCGGCCGTCGGCGAGCGCCACCGCCGCGGTCTCGTCGACGATATGGAAGATCGGGATCGGCACCGGGAATGCGCGCGCGAGGCGCTCGCTGAAGGTATCGAGCGATTTGTGCAGCGTGTTGTTGCCGAGCACGATGCAGTCCGGACGGCACGCCGCCAGTGCCAGCAACTCGCGCTCGAGCAGCGGTGCGATCTCGTCGAACATCTCGGCCGGCACGCCCGCTTCCGGGTAGCGCCGGCGGATCTCGTGATAGTCGATGCTATGCACCAGCAGGCGCGCCGAATGATGTCCGCCGAGATAGGCCTGCGCGAGCTCGTTGAGCACGCGGTAGTAGATGACCGTCGACGGCCAGCTGGTTCCGCCGAGCACACCGATCAACTTCACGGCGACTCTCCGAGCGCGTAGATCGCAGGCAGGTTGCGCCACGCGCCTTCGACATCCATGCCGCAGCCGAACACGTACCTGTCGGGCACCGTCACGCCGACGAAATCGGCCCGGATCGGTTTATTGCGTGACAGCACCTTCTCGCACAGCACCGCCGCGTAGAAAGCGGCCACACCTTCGGCAAGGAAGCGGTCGCGCACCGCCGCGAGTGTGGCCCCCTCGTCCAGGATGTCATCGATCACCAAAACCGTACGTCCGCGCAGCGGCACGTGGGGCGGGACCGGCCACCCGACCGCGCCGCCCGAGGTGGTGCCGCGATAGCGCGTGACATGGATGAAGTCGAACTCGAGCGGAAAGCGCAACTTCGGCAACAGTTGACCCGCGAACACCACGCCCCCGCCCATCACCGCGAGCACCAGCGGCAGCGTGTCGTGCAACCGTGCCTGGATCTCGTCGGCGACGCGTTCGACTGCCTCGGCCACCGCCGCTTCGGCATGCACGACCTGCGCTCGTTCCAGGATCTGCCAGGCTTCTGAAGCGAGCATTCGAGGGCTCCGACGACGAACGACAGAGTTTAAGCGATCGGGTGCGATCGCTCAACGCGCGGGGCGGGAAGTCCCCAGCAGCGCACGCAGTGCCGCCTCGTCGATGATCGTGAGTCCGAGCATCCGCGCCTCGTCGAGCTTGCTGCCCGCCTCGTCGCCAGCGACGACATAGTCGGTCTTCTTCGATACGCTGCCCGCGACCTTGCCGCCGGCCGCTTCGATCGACGCGCGCGCCTCGTCCCGGGTCAGTCCGGGCAAGGTCCCGGTCAGCACGAAGGTCTTGCCTGCGATACCGGCCGCGCTCGCGGCGCCCGCGTCTTCGAGCGCGGGCAGCGGCTGCGGCACCACCCCTGCCGCGAGCAGCGCCTCGATGACCTCACGGTTGTGCGCCTCAGCGAAAAAGCCGGCGATGCTCGTCGCGACCACCGGCCCGACATCGAGCACCTGTTGCAGCGATTCGCGGTCTGCTTCCATCAGCGCGCCCAACGAACGATAGTGGCGCGCGAGATCGCGCGCGGTGGTCTCGCCGACGTTGCGGATACCGAGCGCGAACAGGAAACGTGCGAGCGTCGGGTGCCGGCTCGCCGCGATCGCCGCCGCCACGTTGCCCGCCGATTTCTCGGCCATGCGTTCGAGCGCGCGCAGCGCATCGAGCGGGAGTCGATACAGGTCGGCGGGGGTGTGCACCAGTCCGGCGTCCACCAGTTGGTCGACGAGCTTCTCGCCCAATCCCTCGATATCCATCGCGCGCCGCGACGCGAAGTGCAACAGCGCCTGCTTGCGCTGCGCCGCGCAGAACAGCCCGCCGCTGCAACGACTGATCGCCTCGCCTTCGCCACGCAGCACTGCCGAGTCGCACACCGGACAACGCGCCGGCATCGTGAACTCGACCGTGTCGACCGGGCGCCGCGCCAGGACCACCCCGACCACTTCCGGAATGACGTCCCCCGCGCGCCGCACGCTGACCGTGTCGCCGATGCGCACGTCCTTGCGCCGGATCTCGTCTTCGTTGTGGAGCGTCGCGTTGGTGACCGTCACACCCCCGACGAACACCGGTTTCAGCCGGGCGACGGGCGTCAGCGCCCCGGTGCGGCCCACCTGGACCTCGATGTCGATGAGTTCGGTCAACGCTTCCTCCGCCGGGAACTTGTGCGCGAGTGCGAAGCGTGGCGCGCGTGAGACGAAGCCCAGCCGCTGCTGCAGGGCGAGCTCGTCGACCTTGTAGACAACGCCGTCGATGTCGTAGGGCAAGGCCGCACGCTGCGCACCGATCGCGCGATAGTAGTCGAGCAGACCTTCGACGCCGCGCACGCGCGCGCGTTCCTGGGTGACCGGAAAACGCAGCCCGGCGAGCCAGTCCATCAGCCCGCTGTGCCGCGTCGCCGGCAACGCTTCGTCCTCGGCGACCACGCCGTAGGCGAAGAACCACAGCTTGCGCGCAGCCGTCATGCGCGTGTCGAGCTGGCGCAGCGAGCCGGCTGCCGCGTTGCGTGGGTTGACGAACTCGCGCTCGCCGCGCGCGCGCTGTTCGGCGTTGAGCCGCGCGAAGTCGCGTTTGCGCATCAACACTTCACCGCGCACCTCGAGGCGCGCGCGCTGTGCGTCGATTCGCAGCGGAACCGCCTGCACGGTGCGCAGGTTCGCGGTCACGTCCTCACCGGTTTCACCGTCACCGCGCGTCGCCCCGATCGCGAGCACGCCATCGACATAGGTGAGGCTGACCGCGAGCCCATCGAACTTGGGTTCGACCGCATACTCGATCGCATCGACGGCCGCCGCGTCGATGTCCAGACCCTCGCGCACGCGGCGATCGAACGCGCGCACCTCGTCGTCGGCAAAGGCGTTGCTGAGCGAGAGCATCGGCGCCCGATGAACGACACTTCCGAACGCCGTCGACGGGGCGGCCCCGACGCGCTGCGTCGGCGAGTCGGGCGCAAGACACTCGGGATGAGCGCGTTCGAGTTCCTGCAGTTCCCGGAACAGGCGGTCGTACTCGGCGTCGGGTACGAGCGGTGAATCGAGGACATGATAGGCGTAGGCCTGACGGTCGAGCTCCACGCGCAACGCCGCCGCACGTTCGAACGGGTCGGCGTCGGAGGTCATCGCGCGGGAAGGGCGAACCCGAGGTCCAGCGCCAGGTCCAGCACGATGCAGCCGCGCGTCCGAAAGGGACGGCCGAGCGCGCAGACGACTCTCACCCGGGGTCAGCCGAATACGCGCCGTGCCACCGCGTCGCCGGGTTCGATGCCACGCGCGCGCATCGCCTTCACCATCGAAGCAAGTTGCGCGCGGATGCGCGCGATGCTCGCATCGTCGAGCACCTGCCCGGAATCATCGACGACCCGCCCCGACAAAGCCTGCGCGAACTGCCGGGCCAGGCCCGCCGTGCGCTCGAACTGCGCCAGCGTGCCGGGCGTGCGTGGGACGTCGAGCTGCAGCGAGATCGCGCGTACCGCCTGCGCTTTCAGCACCTGCGGGTCGAGGCCCGAACCGGTGCCGTCGGTCAGTGTGCACAAAACGTTCCCCGCGTCGTCGCGCAGGACGAAGGTGTGGTCGGGCAGCGCCTCGAAACCGGCAGCCTCGATCACGCCACGCAACTTGGTACCGACGAAGCCGCTACCGCTCGATGCCACGTTGAGTCCGATCGCAACATCGACCGAAGTGCAGAATTCGTGCAGCGCGGCTGCGGCCGATGCTGCGGCCACCGGATCAGCGGCCAGCGCTTCGCCCAGCACGCGTGCCGCTTCCTGCTGCGATTTTGCGACCAGCGCACGCAGTTCGCCAGCGCTCGCCGCGCCGCGCATGTCGAGTGCCTGGATGCGCAGCACATGATCGACCGACTCGGCGCCGGCCCGATGCAACCCGAGGTCGGCCGCCTCGGCGGCGACCCATTCGACCAGACGCGACGAACCCGCGACCTCGGTGCGGATCTGCGCCAGCGTCGCCGCGTCGACTGCCTGCGGCATGCGAAACACGATCGGAAACCAGAGGCCCACCGGACCACCGAGCGGGTCGGTCGCCGCGCTCGGCTCACCGGCCCGACCTCGCGTCGGTTCCACACCGCGCACGCGCGCGGCCTCCGCGTCAGTGCCCTGGGCGATCGATCCGTCGCCGATCGACGCACCGGAGATCGACGGTTCGATTCGATCGTCGAACCGGGACTCGCGGCGTCCCTCGGTCGCGCGCTCGGATCCCTGGATGTCCGGACGCGCAACCCCCGGGTCGAATGCCGCTTCGGTGCGCGCCCCCTCGTCCGGGATCAGCGCGTCGCGCGCGCCGGGCAGCGCCGCATCGGAACGCCGCCGGAACTCACGTTCCTGCCACCAGTTGTACAAAGCCACGATCGCCACAGCGAGCACACCCAGTACGATCAGCGCCCCCTGCAGGTCGCTCATCGTGCGCAGATCACACTCGACCCACCCTGCTCAACTCGCCGGACCGGGATCGATGCAGCACGGAGGGGCTTCATGCGGCCTGTGCTTCGGTGAGTCGCAACGCCTGCTCGATATCCACCGCCACGACGCGCGAGACGCCCTGCTCCTGCATGGTCACGCCGATCAACTGCTGTGCACCTTCCATCGTGATCTTGTTGTGAGAGATGAACAGGAACTGGGTGTGCGCCGACATCTTCTGCAGCAGATTGCGGAAGCGCTCGGTATTGGTATCGTCGAGCGGTGCGTCAACCTCGTCTAGCAGACAGAACGGCGCAGGATTCAGCAGGAACAGCGAAAACACCAGCGACAACGCAGTCAACGCTTTCTCTCCTCCCGACAGAAGCTGGATCGACGCATTCTTCTTGCCCGGCGGGCGCGCAAAGATCTGCACGCCACTGTCGAGGATCTCCTCGCCGGTCAGCACCAGCTCGGCGTGGCCGCCGCCGAACAGTGCCGGGAACATCTCGGCAATGTGCTTGTTGGCTTCGGCGAACGTCGCCATCAGCCGTTCGCGCGTTTCACGGTCGATGCGCCGGATGGCGCTCTCGAGCGTGGTGATCGCTTCGTCGAGGTCAGTGGCCTGGGCATCGAGCGCAGTCTTCTTCTCGACCGCACCGCCGAGTTCCTCGAGCGCGGCGAGGTTGACTGCACCGAGCGCCCCGATCTCGGCCTGCAGCCGATTGATCTCACCGGCGAGCACGCGTGGCCGCGCGCCCTGCTCGGCCAGAAGCGCCAGCGCCACTTCGTCGGCCGCGGTCTCGGCCAGTTTCGCGGCGAACTGCTCTTCGGTGAGGCGCGCCTCCTGCTCCTTCAACTTCGCGTCGCCGATCGCGTTGCGCAACGGCTCGTGCTTCTGCTCGCAGACGAGGCGCTCTTCGTCGATCGAGCGCAGCGCTGTCTCGAGTTCGGACAGACGATCGCGGGCGTCGCGCATCGCAGTTTCGCGCGACTCGCGGTCAGCGAGCGCTTGTTGCAGCGCTCGTTGTATCGGCGCCTCGTCGAAGCGTGCGCATTCGATGGTCAGACGCTCCACCTCCGCGTGCAGGTCGACGAGCTCGCGTCCGGTCGATGCCACGGCAGCTTCGCCTTCGACGATCTTCGCCTGCGCCGACTCCACCCGGAAACACGCCTGCTGCAACGCCTGGGCCGCCTGTTGCGCCGCGTCTCGACTCTTGCCCAGCGCGCTCTGCGCCCCGGTGGCTTCGGCGCGCGTCGCGGCGAGCTGGGCGCCGATCGAATGCAGCTGCTCGGCGAAGCGTGCCAGGTTGACATCGGTCGCGGCCAAGCGTTCGATCTCGGCCGCGCGCTCGGCACCGATCTCGCCCGACTCGCGCTCGATCTGCGCAATACGCTGCTCGATGCGATCGGCCTGCTCGGTCTGGCGCACGAGCTGCATCTGACCGGCATGCTGCTGCTGGCGCAGTTCGTCGCCGAGGTGTCGTCGTTCGACGAGCTCCCGGCGCGCACGCGCCACATTCTCGTTCGCGTCGATCAGGCGCGCACGCGCTTCCTGCAGGCGCGTGCCGGCGTGTTCGATCTGCACGGCGAGCGCCTCGATTTCGCGCTGGCGCGACAGCACCCCGTGCACTTCGGAATCGGGAGCATAGAAGACCACGCTCGAGCGCGTCAGCAGATGACCTTCGCGCGTCACCAGGGTCGCGCCGGCCGGCAGGCGCTCGCGCACGCTCATGCCGTCGGCGAGGGTCTGCGCAACGAACACATCGCTCAGCCAGTCGGCCAGCACGGGGACGGTGCGCGCGTCGTCGCAGGTGACGAGCTCGCGCAACGGCCGCCCCAGCACACCGAGCGATCCGGTGGTCGCAACCCCGGCCGCGAGTTCGTACACAGCGACCTTCGCGCCCGGCATCTCGCCGAGCCAGCCCGCCGCCGCGTCGATGCGCTCGACCGAGAACGCGTTCAGGCGTTCGCGCAACACCGCTTCGAGTGCATTCTCCCAGCCGTCTTCGATGCGCAGCCCCTGCCACAGGCGCCGCGCGTCGGCGAGTCCGTGGCGCGTCGCCCATTCGCGTGTCGCCTGCGCATTGGCGAGCCGACCCTGCAGCTGTTCGAGCGCAGCGCGGCGTGCCTGCACGTGGGTGGCCTCGCCACCGGC
>JACMMK010000297.1 GCA_014379045.1 Burkholderiales bacterium | reverse complement strand
GCCGGCGCCGTGGTGAACACGAAGGCGAGCGCGACCAACAGCGCCACGCCCGCGCCCACCCCGCCGCCGCGGCGAAGCGCGCTGAATCCAGACCCGTTCGATGACTCCTTTCCCATGCCTGCTCACCCTTTTTCGCCCGGTTCCTGCACCGACCCCGGCACCGCTATCGACACCGTTGTCGGCAGCGTTACCGACAGGCTGTTCCCCCAGCGCTCTGTTGCACGATCCGCTTCGGCATCCTACGTGCCCGACCCGGTATAACCCAAGGGCGAAACGCCCCGTATGTAACGATATGTATGCGGGACGCGATCCGGACAAGGAGTGTTACACGCGCCCGCGACGACGTCCCACACGCGCAGGTATGGGGGCGCTACGATCGCGCCATGGACAAGACCACGAAGACCCGATTGCTGGTGGTGGACGACGATGCGCGCCTGCGCGAGCTGTTGCACCGGTATCTGACGGAGCAGGGCTTCCAGGTCATCGCGGTGGCCGACGCACTGGCGATGGACAAGGCGCTCGCGCGCAACGTGATCGATCTCGTCGTGCTCGACCTGATGTTGCCGGGCGAGGACGGGTTGGCGATCTGTCGTCGACTGCGCGCCTCCACCCCCGCGCTGCCGATCGTGATGCTGACCGCGAAGGGCGACGAGGTCGACCGCATCGTCGGCCTCGAGATGGGTGCCGACGACTATCTGCCCAAACCGTTCAGTCCACGCGAGCTGGTCGCGCGCGTGAACGCGGTGCTGCGCCGACGCGGTCCCACGGTACCGCCCGGCGCGCCCGACGCGAGTGCCGCGAACGTCGAGTTCGGCGCCTTCGTGCTCAACCTGGGCACGCGCACGCTGGTGCGCGACGGCAAGCCGGTCGCGCTCACCACCGGTGAGTTCTCGTTGCTGAAGGTGCTCGCATCGAACCCGCGCGCGCCGCTGTCGCGCGACAAGCTGATGGAACTGGCACGCGGCCGCGAACTCGAACCGTTCGATCGCAGTATCGACGTCCAGGTATCCCGACTGCGCAAACTGATCGAGGACGATCCGGCGAACCCCCGGTTCATCCAGACGGTGTGGGGCTTCGGCTACGTATTCGTGCCCGACGCGCACGAGCATTGAGCGCGTCGCTGCGCTTCGTGTGCATGGTCGTGGGGTGCGGGCGGTGCGTGTTCGACGCAGTGCGTAGCAGCGGGTGTTGCCAGTGCGAACACCGGACCCTGGACGATTCATGTCGGTGAGTCGCGCGCCATGAAGGTATGGCCGCGCTCACTGCTCTGGCGCACGGTCGCGCTGCTCGTCCCGCTGCTGGTGCTGTCGCAGCTCGCCTGGTTCGGCATGCTGTCGCTTTCCGATCGGGAACCGCGCGCGCGCCAGGTCGCCGAGCGCGTCGCGAGCGTCGTCAATCTCACGCGCGCGGCGCTGGTGGGTTCGCGTCCGGAGCGACGCCGCGAATTGCTGGTCGAGTTGAACGAGTCCGAAGGCATCCGGGTCTATCCGGACGACGACACGCTGCCGCCCGGCATACTCGGGGAAGGTCCGATCCGCCGCTATGTGGCCGCGGAACTCGTGCGTCGGCTCGGCGAAGATACGCTCGTCTACGACGCACGCGGCACCGAGCGCGGCCTCTGGGTGAGCTTCCGCATCGATGAAGACCGGTTCTGGGTCGTGCTGCCGCCGCCGCGCGCCCGCGGGCCGTTTCCGTGGACATGGTTCGCCTGGGGGCTGCTCGTGCTCGGGCTGTCGATCGTCGGTGCGTATCTGATCGTGAACCGGATCACCCGTCCGCTGCGTGCCGCAGTGCCCGCCGCAGCCGCGCTCGGACGCGGCGAAGAACCCCCGCCACTGCCCGAATCCGGCCCGTACGAGGTCGCCGCACTCGGACGGGCGTTCAACGAGATGGCGCGTGACATACGCGAGCTCGATGAAGCACGCAAGCTGCTCCTCGCCGGGATCTCGCACGATCTGCGCACCCCGCTCGCCCGCCTGCGTCTGGGCGTCGAGATGATGCCGTCGTCCACCGACTCGGCGCTGGCCGACGGCATGGTGCAGGACATCGAGGACATGGATGCGATCATCGATCAGTTCCTCGCCTATGTGCGCGAGAGTCGCAACGACGAGATCGCGGTCGAGGCCGACGTCAACGCGCTGGTGCGAACCGTCGTCGAGCGCTTCGACCGGCAGGGCACTCCCGTGCGCGTCAAGCTCGATGCGTTGCCCGCGATGCGCGTGCGACCGCTGTCGTTCCAGCGCATGCTCGGCAATCTGATCGACAACGCGTTTCGTCATGCGCGTGTGCCCGCCTCGGTGGGGGCACCGGGCGTAGAAGTACGCACCGGGCGGCTCGACCCGAACACCGCGTTCGTTGCAGTGCTCGATCGCGGCCCGGGTATCGCCGAAGCCGACCGCGAGCGCGTACTGCAGCCTTTCCAGCGCGTCGATGCGGCGCGTACCGACAAGGGGTCCGGACTCGGGCTGGCGATCGTCGAGCGCATCGCGCGTCTGCATGGCGGGCGCATCGTCCTCGCCGGTCGCGACGGCGGCGGTCTGGAGGCACGGATCGAACTGCCGTTCACCTGAGCGCGGGCCCTGTGTATCATCCGCTGGCTCAGGCTACAGGGCAGGCGTTCTCAGCCCACACGAAAATCCTGCGCTGACCATGGAGGAGTGAACAAATGTCGAAACGTCTTTCACGTATCGCCGCAGGTGCTGTCTTTTCCGCGCTCGCCTTCGGCGCGTTCTCGCTGCCGGCGCCGATCGCGTTCGCGCAGCAGGCCGACCAGCCGCCCTCGGCGGCGGAAGCCGAACGTCGCCGCGGCATGGGCGGCTATTTCCCCGAGCGGATGAAGAATCCGAACCTGACCGGCGTCCCGCCGAAGCTCACGATCACCCCGCTCGAAGACATTCCGCTCAACAAGATCCAGTTGCCCCCCGGCTTCAAGGCCGAGGTGTACGCCCATGGCATCCCCGGGGCGCGGATGATGGCGCGTGCGCCCAATGGCACGTTGTTCGTCGGTACGCGCACGATCGGCCGCGTCTACGCCGTGTACGAGAAGGACGGCAAGCGCGTTTCGAAGATCGTCGCCGAGAAGTTGAACCAGCCCAATGGCGTGCTGGTGCAGAACGGCGCGCTCTACATCGCGGCCATCAACCGCGTGTTCCGCTACGACAACATCGAAGCCAACCTCGAGAACATTCCGACGCCGGTCGACATGACCGAGGCATTCAAGCTGCCGCCCGATGTGCACCACAACTGGAAATTCCTGTCGTTCGGACCCGACAAGAAGATCTATTTCCAGGTCGGTGCGCCGTGCAACCAGTGCGAGATCAATCCCGGTGTGCATGGCCAGATCCGCCGCTACAACCTCGACGGCACGGGTATGGAGATCGTCGCGCGCGGCGTGCGCAACAGCGTCGGCTTCGACTTCCACCCGAAGACCGGCGAGTTGTGGTTCACCGACAACGGGCGCGACTGGGCGGGCGAGGACGGCTTCGACGACGAACTGAACCGGGTACCGGCGGACCGCATCGGCGGCCATTTCGGGTTCCCGTATTGCCACGCGAACGGCCAGCCCGATCCGGACATCAAAGTGCCGAATCCGTGCGCCAACGTGATCCTTCCGGTGGCCGTACTGGGCGCCCATACGGCGGCACTGGGCATGCGCTTCTATACGGGCAAGATGTTCCCGCCCGAGTATCAGGGCGCGATCCTGCTCGCCCGTCACGGCTCGTGGAACCGGACCGAGCGCAACGGGTACGACATCCTGCGTGTCAATGCCACGGCTGACGGCAAGGACGCGAAGATCACCCCGTTCATGACCGGCTTCATGGACAAGTCGAACAACAGCTTCTGGGGTCGTCCGACTGACGTGATGATGCTGCCGGACGGATCGTTGCTCGTGTCCGACGAACAGACGGGCTCGATCTTCCGCGTGACCTACGGCAAGTAGATGCGGGAGTTGACGAAGGCGCGCTGGACGCACGTCGTTCGGCGCGTCTTGCGCACTCCTCTTGTGGGGCTTTTGTTGAGTGCTGCTGCGTTCGGCGCGTTGGCGCAGAGCAAGGGCGATCCGGCCCGGGGCGCAACCAAGGTCGCGACCTGCAGCGCGTGCCATGGAGCCGACGGTGGCGCCCCGCTCGCCGGGTTGCCGTCGCTCGCCGGTCAACAGCAGGAGTTCCTGGAACTGCAGTTGATTCTGCTGCGCGAGGGACTGCGCGACGTGCCCTCGATGACCGGACTGCTGAAGTCGTTCAGCGATCGCGACCTGATCGACATGGCCGCCTATTACAGTGCCGTCAAGCCGCTTTCGGGCGGCAGCGCGCGCGATGCGCAGCGCGTCGCCGCCGGCGCGTCGCTGTCAGCGGCGATGGGCTGCGGCAGTTGCCACATGGGCAACTACTCAGGCCAGCGCCAGGTGCCGCGCATCGTCAATCAGCGCGAAGACTACCTCGTGTCGGCGCTGAAGGACTATCGCGACAACCGCCGGTCGGGTGTCGACACCAGCATGAATGCGGTCATGTACAAGACCAGCGACGCGGACATCGCTGCGCTCGCGTATTACCTGGCCCAGGCGGGAAAGTAGCCCCGGTCAGCGTGGAGCTGTGCTTTCGGCGAGGGGCCTATTCGCCCGCGAGGTCGGGATCCTCGTGATGCGCCCGGTTCGACGCAGGCTCAACTCGCGAGTCGCTGTGCGCGCCGCCAGGCGGCCGGAGGTGCCCCCACCAAGCGTTTGAACGCGCGCGAGAAGGCGGCTTCCGAGTCGTAGCAGACCTCCTGCACGATCGAGCGCTCCGGAACTCAGTGGGGGTAGCCTGCGGGGGTTGGCGCCGGTCAATCGGCGATCGACGCAGGATTGCGTGCCGTTCCCGCCGGCACCGCAACACGATGCGCACCGTCCGGGCGCGCACTGGCGCCAGGCGAGCGACGGGCGGCGCCTTGCCATCCTGTGGGATACGCGGTCGCGTGATGGCGGCTGCTGAGCGATGGCGCCATCTGCGCGCCGAGGTCATTGCCCGACCGCCGGCGTCGGCGTCGTGGCGTGCGCGACTGCGGCCCGTGAAACGCTGTGCGCCGCCCGAGCTCAGCGACTCACTTCGACGGTAACGCCGACGGTGAAGACGCGCCCGGGCGCAGGCTCGAAAAAGCGTCCATTGGCTTCGGCTACGATGACCGAGCCGACATACGAACGGTCGGTGAAGTTGTCGACACGGATGAATTCGGTGACGCGCCAGCCCTTGCCGCGCTGCTGGAAGCCGGTGCGCAGGTTGCCCACCACATACCCTGCCGCGGCGTCACTGTTCTGGTCGTTGACGAACACCTTGTCGCTCTGCCGCGCCTCGACGGCCGCGTAGAAACCGCTCGCAGCATCGCGCCAGACGAGTTCGCCGTAGATCAGGCTCGGTGCCACGCCGGGCAGGCGGCTGCCCGCCGCGACCGTCGAGGCGGGTGTCCCTGATGTGAACGACTCGCGGAAGCGGGCGTCGAGGCGCGTCCACGCGAGCGCGGTCTCGAAGCCGCCCGCGAACTGCTGGCGCCATGCGACTTCGACGCCTTCACGACGCGTGCCCGAGGCATTCTTGAAATCGGTGCGGCCGCCGGTGGAGCTGTTGACAACGATCTCGTCACGCACATCGATGCGAAACAGCGCGACGTTCAAATGCCCGTTCGTGCCTGTCAACGCCTTGATGCCGAGCTCGCGATGCAGACTGCGCGACGGCTGCAGCGCGAAGTTCAGACCCGTCGCCCCGCTGGGGCGATACGCGAGCTCGGCGAAGGTCGGGGTCTCGAAGCCGCGCCCGGCATTGACATAGGCATTGAGCGCCGGGGTGATCCGCCAGGTGGCACCGGCCGCCGGCGTGGTACGCGAGAAGTTGACCGCACCGCTGTCATCGGGGTTGCCGGGTGCCACGAACCGGTCGCGCGAATCGAAGCGAACGCGGCTGTGGCGCAGCCCGGCAAGCACGCCCAGGCGCTCGGTCGCCTGCCATTCAAACTGCGCGTAGACGTCGGTGTTCGACACCTCGTCGTCCTCGTCGCGTTTCAGCGCTCCGGCAATGCCGTTGTTGTTGACGAAGCCGCGGCGCTGCTCGGCCAGCCGGTCATGATCGACACCCGCGCTCACCGTGAAACGGCGCCCGGCCCACTGCGTGTTGCGCGTCCAACGCAAGCCCAACCCTGAATAGCCGCGGTCCAGATCGACGACGCCGCCGGAGCTCGTCGCTGCTGCCTGCGCGGCCAGCGGGATAGCCAGGTACTGCGTCACCTGACGATCGCCGGCATACGCGCGCGCGTGCAGCGCGTCGACGCCGGAGAGCGGCAGATCCCAGGTCAACCCGCCCTGGGTCTGCGTGGTGCTCTTGCGCGTGTTGAACGTATACGCACCGGCAAAGGCCTGCCGCGGATTCTGCGCGACCTGCGCCGCGGTCAGCCCGAGCGGGTCGGCGGTCTCGGGCTGGTCCAGCGTGTTGGCAACGAAGGTCAACGTGCCGGCGGACCCGAGGTCGTACTTCAGCTTCGCGTTCGCCTGATCGCGCCGCGCACCGCTGTGATCGCGGTAGCCATCGGTTTCGAAGCGCGAGGTGTCGACCAGCAGGTTGAGCGGCCCATGCTGTCCCCCGTACTGCGCGCCCAGCTTCCAGGTGCCATGGCTGCCAGCGACGGCGTTGACCGACAGCGTCGGCTGCTGCGGTCCATCGGCGGTGAAGATCTGTACGACGCCGCCGGCGGCATTGCCGTAGAGGCTCGAGAACGGTCCGCGCAACACTTCGATGCGCTGGGCCGACGACAGGTTGAACGACGCGGCCTGGCCCTGGCCGTCGGGCATCGTCGCGGGAATGCCGTCGGCGATCAGCCGCACACCACGCACGCCGAACGCCGAGCGGGCACCGAATCCGCGCGACGAGATCTGCAGGTCCTGCGCGAAGTTCTGCCGGTTCTGTACCGCGATGCCGGGCACCCGCCCCAGCACTTCCGAGAGATTGACCTGTGGATTGCCTTCGCGGATCGTGCGCTGATCGACGATATCGATCGACACCGGAAGATCCATGCTTTCGCGCTCCACGCGCGAGGCGCTGACCGTGACCTCGGGCAGCGCCACCACCGGGGGAGGTAACGGCGCTTCCTGTGCACGCGCTCCCCACGCCGCGGCCATCGCCGCCGCGAACCCCAGCGTTACTTGCAGGTATCGCACTGCCCCTCCTGGTCGATTATTCTTGTTCTCGCGACGGCGCACGCCATCGACCTCCGATCTGCACGCTTGCGCGGTGCGATGGCCTCCGGATCGAGCACCCTGCGCTTTGTCAATCGCGCACGATCAGTGCTACCGCCTGCGCCGCGATGCCTTCGCCCCGCCCGGTGAAGCCCAGTCGCTCGGTCGTCGTGGCTTTCACGTTGACCGCATCGACGGCGAGCACGAGATCGGCTGCGATGTTGGCAGCCATCATGCCTACATGAGGCGCCATCCGCGGCGCCTGCGCGATGATCGTCGCATCGACATTGCCGACGCGCCAGCCGCGCTCGACCAGCAGTGAGTGGACATGGCGCAGCAGCATGCGGCTGTCTGCCCCTTTCCAGCGCGGATCGGTGTCGGGAAAGTGCCGACCGATGTCGCCCAACGCGGCTGCACCGAGCAGCGCGTCGCAGATCGCGTGCAGCAGCACGTCGGCGTCGGAATGGCCGTCGAGCCCGAGTTCGTACGGGATATCGACGCCGCCGATGACGAGCCGGCGTCCGGCGACGAGCGCGTGCACATCGACACCCTGGCCGATGCGCAACCCGGTACGCGACCCGCTCATCGTTGCCCGCGCGTCTGCACACGCGCCTCGGCGCCGATTGGTCGACGCATCCGAAGAAACTGTTCGGCGATCACGAGATCGTCGTGCCAGGTCACCTTCAGGTTGCGCGGGTCACCGCGCACGAGGCGCGGTCGCGCACCCGTGCGTTCGATCGCCTGCGCCTCGTCGGTCACGCCCGACCCGGCATTCGCCAGCGCGGCGAGGAGCGCGCCGTGCCGGAACATCTGCGG
>JACMMK010000296.1 GCA_014379045.1 Burkholderiales bacterium | reverse complement strand
AGTCCGGCGCCATCGGTGGCGCGCTGGCGTGACGCGTCGCCGCGGAAGAAACGGTCGAACATCCGCGCCAGCACTTCGGCGCTGATCGTCTCCCCCCGGTTGCGCACCGCGAGCCGCACGCCCGGCACTGCGCTTGCCTGCGGGGTCGGCGTGATCCCGATCAGCACCTCAGTGCCCGGTGTTGCGTGCTGGATCGCGTTGGCCACGAGGTTGGCGAGCGCGCGCAGCAGCAGCGGACGGTCGCCGTCGAGGGTGGCCGCGCCGTCGACCCGAAATGCAACACGACGGTCGGCGGCGAGCGCTTCGTAGAACGAGAGCACCTGCTGCGCCAGCGCCCCGAGGTCGACGGGAACGTTGTCGGGACGCGCCAGTCCGTGCTCCGACTTGGCGAGAAACAGCATGTCGGAGACCATTCGCGCCAGGCGCTCGAGCTCTTCGGAATTGCTCGTCAAGACCTCGCGGTAATCGTCGGCGGAACGCGCGCGCGAGAGCCCGACCTGGGTCTGGGTCATCAGGTTGGTGAGCGGCGTGCGCAGTTCATGGGCCAAGTCGGACGACAGATCCGACAGGCGCTGGAACGAGTCCTCCAGGCGCGCCAGCATGTCGTTCAACGTGCGCGCGAGTTCGGCGACTTCGACCGGCAACTGACCCGCGCTCAGACGCCGGTCGAGCTGGGACGCGGTGACCGTTGCCGCCTCGCGCCCGAGCGTGCGCAACGGTGCCAGCCCGCTGCGTGCGGCGAGCCAGCCGAGTACCCCGGTCACCAGCATCGCCACTGCGACGAACGACCAGAGCGTCTGCCGGAACAACGCCATGTAGTGTTCGTGATGCGCGGTGTCGACACCGACCGTGACGACCACGCTGCGCGCGTCGGTCAGCCCGCTTTCCAGCGCGCGCGCGAGACCGCGAAACGTACGGCCTTCGTGTGTCCAGACGATCGGCAACGGATCGCCATGCGCGACAGGATGCGCGCCCGCAGCGTGAAAGTGCACGCGCGGGCGCGCGCCCGGCGTTGCTTGCGCATCCGCCACACCGCTGACGAGTTGCTCGGCCTCGGGGCTGCTGAACCAGACGCGACCCGCGCGATCCTCGACGCGCAGTGCGAGTCCGTCGTGACCGACCATCATCGAATCGAATCGGCCGCCGACATGCTCCACGTCTGTCGGGCTGCGCACGGCCGCGAGCAGCGCGGCGGCCGATACCAGCTTGCCTTCGGCCACTTCGCGGTCGAGTTCGACGAAGTGCCGTTCGACCGAACGGCCGATCAGCTGGCCGAGCGTCAACAGCACGATCGACGAGGCAAGCGCGAACAGCAGGGTAAGACGAAGCGTCAGCGATGCGCCGGAACGGACGGGCCCGGTGGCTGAAGGCCGTGGCGCCCAGGTCGGTGACCCGCTCACGACGCCGCTTCGAGCACGTAGCCCATGCCGCGAAGTGTGCGGATCAGCTTCACGTCGAAGGCATCGTCGATCTTGGCACGCAGTCGGCGAATCGCGACTTCGACCACGGCGGTGTCGCTGTCGAAGTTGATGTCCCACACCTGGGAGGCGATCAACGAACGCGGCAGCACTTCCCCCTGGCGGCGCATCAGCAATTCGAGCAGGGCGAACTCTTTCGCAGTCAGGTCGATGCGTTGTCCTGCACGCACGGCGCGGCGGCGGATCAGGTCGAGTTCGAGATCGGCGAGTTTGAGTGTGACCGGCTCGGTGCGTACCTGACCGCGGCGCAGCAGCGTGCGCACCCGCGCGAGCAGTTCGGTGAAGGCAAAGGGCTTGACCAGGTAGTCGTCGGCGCCGAGCTCGAGGCCACGCACCCGGTCCTCGACTTCGTCACGCGCGGTCAGGAACAGGACGGGAATCGACGCGCCCGATGCGCGCAGGCTTTGCACCAGCGTGAAGCCATCGAGCTTGGGCAGCATCACGTCGACGATCGCCAGATCGAACGGTTCGTTCAGCAGGAGGTGCAACCCGTCGGCGCCGTCGCTCGCGAGTTCGACCGTGAACCCGGCTTCGCGCAGCCCGCGCTGCAGATACTCGCCGGTCTGTTTCTCGTCTTCGACGATGAGTAGGTTCACGTTGCTGCCAGAGTCGCGATGATGCCAGTACGGGAAGCGCAGGGCGCGTGCGCGCGGCCCTCACCTTATACCCGTTGCGACCCCGTTCACGGCAGGTCGTCGCAACGACCGGCAGGCGCCTACCTGGCGGGCTGTACGTCCAGCGCGAACAGTTTGCCGCCCTCGTTGACGACCATGAAACGCACCTTTTCGCCTTCGCGTACGGTCTCGAGCACCGCCTTGTCCTTGACGTGAAACACCATCGTCATCGGTGGCATGTCCATGTGCTTGATTTCGCCGTGGCGGATGGTCAGGCGTGCGCCGGCTTTATCGACACGGCGGATCTCCCCATCGACGGGCGCCGGCGCCGCGGTCCTGGTCTCGGCTGCAGAGTGGGTGCTGGCGCCCTGGCCGAAGGCGATCATCGGCGCAGCGCTGGCCAGCGCAATCGTGGCGATCGAGATGGCTGCAATGCGGGTGCGAATGGAGTTCATCGGCGGGGTCCTTTCGAGTCGGATTTCACTTCGTCTGTGCAGCTTTCGCGGGTGTGCGTGGCGCGGCTGGGAGCACGGCCACCCTGCCGACCATGCCTGCGGTGTAGTGGCCTGCGATCAGGCAGGCGAACTCGAACTCTCCGGCACGGTTGAACGTCCAGACAATTTCGCCGCGCTTGCCGGGACCGACATGCGCCATGTACGGCTCGTCGTGTTCCATGTTCGGGAACTTCACCATCAGCGCTGCATGCAGTTCGTTCTCCTTGCGCGTGCCGATGACGAACTCGTGCATCATCTTGCCGTCGTTGATCACCACGAATCTGATCGTGTCGCCCTGCCTGACTTCGATCGTGTCGGGCGTGAAGCGCATCGAATCGGCCATGCGCATTTCCACCGTGCGCGTGACACGGCGCACGTCGCCACCGATGCCCCAGTCTTTCTGTTCCTTGACCGCGGCGGCCTTCTTGCCGTGTTCGACCGGGCCGTGCGCGAACGCCACCGAGGTGCTCAGCAATGCAGCCAAAGCCATGACGTAGAGAGGATTCATCCGTTCACCTTGAGTCTGTTGCGAGGCATCTGTCGTCGTACTCAATGCCCCGCGTGGCCGCCGTTGCCGGCCGGCTTGCGCGCGCGCACCTCGACCGGCTTCGCCGGCGTCTCCACCCGCGGCATCGACTGGCCGCCATCGGCCCGAAAGCGTGACGGTTCCGCCAGCGGACCCGTGAATTCATAGGCGACAGTCCCGCTGGGATGCTTGAACCATCCGGGATCCTTGTAATCGCCCGCTTTCTGGTCGCGGCGCACCTTCAGCACGCTGAACATGCCGCCCATCTCGACCGAACCATACGGGCCGGCGCCGGTCATCATCGGTGCGGTGTTGTCCGGCAACGGCATTTCCATCTCGGTCATGTCGGCCATGCCGCGCTCGCTCATCACCATGTAGTCGGGGATCAGGTTGGTGATCTTTCGCGCGAGCCCGCGATGATCGACGCCGATCATCGTCGGCACGTCGTGGCCCATCGCGTTCATCGTGTGGTGGCTCTTGTGGCAATGGAATGCCCAGTCGCCTTCCTCGTCCGCGAGAAACTCGATCTGGCGCATCTGGCCCACCGCGATATCGGTGGTGACTTCGTACCATCGGGTGTTCTTCCGCGTCGGGCCGCCATCGGTGCCGGTGACGAGGAACTCATGCCCGTGCAGATGGATCGGGTGATTCGTCATCGTCAGATTGCCGATGCGGATGCGCACCTTGTCGTTGAGGCGCACATTCAAGGAATCGATGCCCGGGAAGATGCGGCTGTTCCACGACCACAAATTGAAGTCGAGCATCGTCATGATCTTCGGCGTGTAGCTTCCGGGCTCGATGTCGAACGCGTTCAGCAGGAAGCAGAAATCCCGGTTGACCTCGTCGATCAACGGATGCTTCGCCTTCGGATGCGTGATCCAGAACCCCATCATCCCCATCGCCATTTGCGTCATCTCGTCGGCGTGCGGGTGATACATGAAGGTGCCGGGTCGGCGTGCGACGAACTCGTAGACAAAAGTCTTGCCGGAAGGGATAGCCGGCTGATTCAAACCTGCGACGCCGTCCATGCCATTGGGCAAACGCTGCCCATGCCAGTGGATGCTCGTGTGTTCGGGCAGTTTGTTGGTGACGAAGATTCGCACGCGATCGCCCTCGACGACCTCGATCGTCGGCCCCGGGCTCTGCCCGTTGTAGCCCCAGAGATGCGCGCTGAACCCCGACGCCATCTCGCGTACGACCGGCTCGGCCACCAGATGGAACTCCTTGACCCCGGCGTTCATTCGCCACGGCAGCGTCCAGCCGTTCAACGTCACCACCGGGTTGTACGGGCGCCCGGTCGCGGGCAGCAGCGGGGGCATCGTCTCGGGCGTCGTCTGCGAAGTCACCTCCGGCAGTGCCGCCATTGCCGCGCGGCCGACCGCAGCCGTCGACACGGCGAGAGCAGCGGCACCTGCGCCCCGGAAGAATGCGCGTCGCGTCGTCATGATCTGGTCCTGTTCAATGCCCACCCGCCCGGTCGCCCGAAGACATCGCGCTGCGCGGCAGCGGACTCGACGCAGGCGACCGTCCGAACATCGCCATGTCGAGATCGGACTGCGCAATCCAGAAGTCACGCTGTGCCTCGATCGCGGCATTGATGCTCGCTATCTGCGCGCGCGCGTCGGCCAGCAGCTCGAATACGCCGATCAGCATGCCGTTGTAGCGCAGCAGGTTTTCATCGGCGATGCGCTTGCGCAGCGGCACGATCTCTTCACGATGATGCCGTGCGATGTCGAACGCCGACCGATAGTTGACGTACGCCTCGCGCACTTCCGAGCGCGCCTGGACTGCGGCATCGGCGGCGACGTTGAGCGCCTGCATGTAGATTGCCTCGGCACGCGCGACCTTCGCACCGCTCCAGTCGAACAGCGGCAGCTCGAACGACACTTCGTAGCCGTTCTTGTACGGCTCGCTGCGGCTCCCTTCGAGCACGCGCGCGGGTCCCAGCTCGAACACGTTGATGAACCGCGTCGTGCGGGTCAGACCGAGATTGCGCGCGAGCGCTTCGGTCTGCACCCGAATGCCGAGCAGGTCCAGGCGCTGTGAAACCGCGACCGCCTCCACGTCCGGAAGGTCTTCAGCCGCCTTGGGCAAATCGGGCAGTCGCGATGGCAGCGTGAACGTGGTCTGCGCACCCCACAGCCCCATCAGTCGGATCAGTCGTTCCCGCGCCGCGAAGCTTGCCTGCTCCGAGCGCGCGAAGTTCAGGGCGGCGTCGGCATAGAAGTTCTGCTCACGCGCCCGCTGCAGGCGCGAAAAGTTGCCGACCTGCGCCATCCGTCGCGCGAGTTCGGCACTCGCCTCGGCGGCCTCCATCACCTGCGCCATGTAGCGCACCGACTCTTCGGCGGCGACTGCTGCGTAGAACGCCTTGCGCGTGTCGGCGGCAAGACGGAGCACGGCTTCGGACACGACATGCTTCGTCTGCTCGAAGCGGCGTTTCTCGACTTCGACCGCCTGCGGCAGGATCAGCAGCGAGAAGATGTTGAAGGTGAGCGCCTGTTCGATCTTGAACTCGCGCACGCCGTTCTCGACGCGGCTCGCGCGAAACATCGAGAAGTGCGGGTTCGGCAGTCGTCCGGCCTGGACGAGCTCGGCTTCGCTGATGCCCAGATCGAAAAAGTTCGCCTGCAGGCCGCGGTTGTTCAGCAGCGCGATCTGGACGGCGTCGTCGACCGAGAGCGGCTTGGCGAGCAATTCATCGACCCGAACGGAAACACCGCCGCCCGGTTCGGCCGAGCGTCGCCACTCGAGATCCTGATTGAGCCGTTCGCGCGCGACCTGGCGCACTGCGTCGAAGCCGCCGTCGTTGCTGAACGATGCACAGCCACCGAGCAGTGCAGCGCATACGGCAACCATCGCCGCTGCAGACGGCCGCGAGCCACGAGAGATCGATCTGTTCATCGCTTCGATCAGCCGGTCACTGGTGCGCGCCGTGCGACTTCGGCACCGGCTTGGGCAACTCGGCGCCTTGCGGCACCGGTTTTGACATCTCGACGCCTTGCGCCGCCGGCGCCGCCGATTGCGCTTCGCGCAGATACGTCCGCCATCCGCCGATCCGGCCGACGGTGTCGTTCGCGTCTTTCCATGAACCCACGTCCTGCTGCGTATACGGTCGATAGTTCGCAAACGAACGCGGCGGTTGGATGCCGGGCACCGCGGCGCGTGCGTCGAGCGGACTCAATGCACCGTGCATCGGCGAGGGGGCTGGCAGGTTCGACGCCGAGGTCGCCGATGCCCTGACCGGTGCCGGCGTATCGGCGGCGGGCTGTGCCTGGGCGGTGCCGAGGCCGAAGCACAACACAAGTACCGGGTACACGATGCTGCGGTTGAACAATGAAAAACGGCACATTCGAGTTTCGCTCCGAGGGCGCCGGACAGGTCCTGACCCGGAGATGTCGCTGCACCTGCGAAGGATAGAAGCTGCATCGCGACATCACCCCGACCTCTCGATTACAACCGTGTAATCGGCGCTGGGCTGCCGTCGGCTCCGCACCACTCGGCGCTTGCGAGACAGTCACGGGGTACGGACAATGCCCTACCGCCACCGGAGCCCACGATGAACCGCATGTTGATCAAGAACGCGAGCATCGTCACCGTCGACGACACGCTCGGTGATCTGCCGCACGGCGATATCCTGATCGAGGACGAGACGATCGTCGCGGTCGCGCCGAACCTTGCTGCCGCCGATGCGGTGGTCGTGAACGCCAGCGGGATGATTGCGATCCCGGGCCTGGTCAACAGCCATATCCACACCTGGGAGATCGCGCTGCGCGGCATCGGCGCCGACTGGGTCAGCGCGCGCGATTACTTCGGCACGCTGCACGGCAATCTGACACACCGCTTCGAAGCCGACGACAACCGCATCGTCAACCTGATCGGTGCACTGGCGCAGCTCGACGGCGGCACGACGACGATCTTCGACTGGTGCCACAACCTGCGTCATCCCGAAATGTCCGATGCCGCGATCGACGGGCTCGAGGCCTCGGGCATCCGCGCGGTGTTCGGCCACGGCACCGCGAAGCCGATGTTCGAGAACAAGCACGCCGACAAGGCGGTCAAGTCGTATACGGAGATCGGCCAGCCGCGTACCGAAGTGCATCGACTGCGCAGCGGGCGGCTCGCCTCGGATACGCGCAAGGTGACGATGGCGCTGGCGATTCTCGGCCCCGACTGGAGTACGTACGACGTGACCGAGGCCGATATGCGGCTCGCGCGCGAGTACGGCCTGATCCACAGCGCGCATACGTACGGTCGTACGGGCAAGCGGGTTACACCCGATGGCATGTGGCGGCTGCAGAAGGCCGGCTTGCTCGGCCCCGACCACAACGTCGTTCACGGCAATTGTCTGGGCGACGACGAACTCCGGATGATCGTCGAGGCCGGCTGCTCGATCTCGGCGACCTGCACCGCCGAGATGTTGAACTGCGAGTATCCGGCGCTGCTCGGTCGGGTCGAACGGTTCGGCGGCGTACCCGCCATCGGCACCGATGTCGACCCCTACTTCAACGCCTCGATGCTGGCCGAGATGCGGCGCTGTTTCTTCCACCAGCGCGAACTCGATAATGTCGCGGCGGCCAGGGCGGGACGACATCCGCCCGCTGCACACGCGACGACCACGCGCTCGGCGCTGCGCTGGGCGACGATGGGTGGCGCGCAGGCACTGAGAATGGAGGGTCGGATCGGGTCGATCACCCCGGGCAAGCAGGCCGACATCGTGCTGGTGCGCGCCGACGACCTGAACCTGTTCGCGGCGTTGCCGGGGGGTGACCCGGTGCACACGGTGGTGATGAACGCCGAGACCGCGAACATCGAAGCCGTGATGGTCGCCGGCGAGTTCGTCAAACGCCACGGGCGGCTCGTCTTCGACGGCATGCGCCTGCAGCAGTTGAAGACCGAACTGCTCGGTGTGCGTGAGCGCGTGATGGCGGCGGGAGCGTATGCGTATGCGCCGCGTGCGGCCGGGGAGCGTATCTTCGGTACGTGATGGAACCGGGCGGCACGAACGCGCGCGCTGCGATTCATCTAGCGAAGGGGAGGGTCGGAATGGGTGGCGGGTCTGTCTTGAAGTGCCTGCGCTTCGTCTGCGCGCAAACAGCACGCGGGTGCTTCGCGCTGGGCTTGCTTGGGTCGGCCGTTGCTGCAACCGTCCCCGGCGCCTGGCCGGAGCGACCGATTCGTCTGGTGCACGGCTTCGTGCCCGGCGGCAATGTCGACATCACGGCCCGCTTGATGGCGCAATCGTTGTCCGACGGCCTCGGACAACCGGTGATCGTCGACACCCGGCCGGGCGCCGGCGGCACCGTCGCCGCGGCGCTGGTTGCCAAGGCACTGCCCGACGGCTACACCCTGTTCGCGATGGCGTCCGGCCACAGCATCTCGCACGCCCTGTACCGATCGGTGCCGTACGATCCGGTCGACGATTTCACGATGGTCTCGCTGGTTGCGAGCTTTCCGTTCGTGATCGCGGTCGCCGCGAACCACCCGGCCAGGACGCTCGCCGACCTGATGAAGATGGCCAAGGGCGAGCAGGGCCGGATGGCGCTCGCGCACGCCGGCATCGGCACCGGCATGCACATGACGGCGGTGCTGCTGCAGAGTCGCACCGGAATCAAGTTCAACGAGGTGCCCTACAAGGGCGGTACGGCCGCACCGCTCGCGGCCGTACAAGGCGAGGTGGCGGTCGTGTTCGACACCCCGGCCGGCATGGAGGCGCTGGTGCAGGCAGGCCGGCTGCGCCCGCTCGCGGTCAGCTTCCCGCAACGCTGGAAGAACTGGCCCGATGTGCCGACGGTCGCCGAGAGTGTCTCGCCGGGTTTCGATGTGCGCGGATGGCTCGCGCTGGCCGGGCCGAAAGGGCTGCCGCGAGGGATCGTCGATCGACTGGTGCAGACCCTGCACTCGGGGCTTGCACGCCCCGAGGTTACCGACCGCTTCCGACAGATGGGCAGCGGTGCCACGCCGACCCAACCGGCGGAGACGCAGAAGTTTCTCGCGACCGAGGTCGCGCGTTGGCGCGCAGTGATTCGCGATGAACGAATCGCGGTGGCGGAGTGATGGCGGTGTGCGTGGCGCGGTCGTCGCAAATACGGTCGCCGAGGTACGCAACAAAGCAGTCCCGCGTCGCTGGCCTGGCCGCGCGGTGGATGCATCTTAGCGCATGCCTCGCTGCGCTGGCCGTAACCCACGCTGCGGGTGCGCAGGGGTTTCCCGCCAAACCGATCCGCCTGGTGCTCGGCTTCCCACCAGGCAGCACCGTCGACATCCTCGCGCGACCGGTCGCGCAACGACTCGGCGAGTCGCTCGGACACCCGGTGGTGGTCGACAACCGTGCCGGTGCGACCGGCATCATTGCCAACGAGATCGTCGCGAAATCGCCCCCCGACGGCTATACGCTGCTGAGCGCGCCCAGCTCGTCGCTGACCAGCACGCCGCATGTCAACGACCGGCTGCCCTACGATGCCCTGCGCGATTTCGTTCCGGTCGCGCAGTTGAGCGCGTTCGGCTACGTGCTGGTCGCACACCCGAGCGTGCCCGCGAAGTCGGTGCGCGAGTTGATCGCGCTCGCACGTGCGCGTCCGGGCGGCCTCACCTACGGTTCGTCGGGAACCGCGAGCGGGTTTCATCTCGCCGGCGAGTTGTTTCAGCGGCTCGCGAAAGTCACGCTGCTGCATGTTCCGTACAAGGGCGGTCCGCCCGGCGTCACCGACCTGCTCGCCGGCCGCATCGACTTCATGTTCTACAGCCTGGCGGTGATCCAGCCGCAGGTGCGTGCGGGCAAGCTGCGCGTGCTCGCGGTCACGGGCCGCCAGCGCGACCCGCTGCTGCCCGACATACCGACGATCGATGAAGGCGGGGTGCCGGGGTTTGATGCGACCGGCTGGCACGGCATCTTCGCGCCGGCAGGGGTGCCGCGCGAGATCGTCGATCGGCTCAACGCGCAGGTCGTGCGCATCCTGGCCGCACCCGACGTGCGCGAGATCTGGACCCAGCAAGGCATGGGAATTTCGAACGCGACGCCGTCGCAACTCGCGCAGCGGATGCGCGCCGACTACGAGTTCTATGGCAAGCTGATTCGCGATGCCGGCATCAAGGGCGACGGCAGCTGAGGCATTCACGGGCCGGTCGCACCGTTTGAGGCCCGGGTCGCGCCGCTACCGGCTCGCGGTATCGCGCTTCATCAATTCTACGAAGCGCGTGCGCAACTCGTTGTACTTCGCGCGCACGCCTTCCTGTTCGTTGCGCTTTTCGGAGATCATCCGCTCGGTATCGGTGGCATCGGTGGTGGTGCGGGTCAGATCCTCCATCAGATTGTCCGGCACTGCCTTGCTCGCTTTCGAAAAGCCCTCGACGCGACGACGCAATTCCGCCTCGCTCGAACGTACCTGCTTGAGATGCGTCTGCAGGCCGAGGATCGTCAGATCGAGCTGGGCGACGTCCCGGTCGCGCCGTGCATCGATCTCGCGCTCGCTGGT
>JACMMK010000295.1 GCA_014379045.1 Burkholderiales bacterium | reverse complement strand
CGCCGCGGGTCGGCTTCTGCCGCACGCCGTTCTGGGACCGGCTCGAACCCACCACGCGCCGACTGCTCGAAGGTGCCGCCGGTGTGCTCGCGCGCGCCGGCGCCCGCGTGAGCGATTTCGAATTGCCCGCGCGCTTCGCGCGGCTCGCCGACGCGCATCGCTGGATCTCGGGCTTCGAGATGACGCGCAACCTCGCGTGGGTGATCGACCACCGCTGGGCGCAGGTGAGCGAGGCGTTTCGCAACGGACGGCTCAGCGACGGCGGCGAAGGCTCGTTCGAGCGCTATCGCGACATGTTGCAGCTGGCGGAATCCTGCCGACTCGAACTCGATGCGCTCATCGAAAGCGACGACCCGTTCGACGTTCTGCTGGCCCCGGCGGCGGTGGGGGAAGCACCGCGGGGAACGATGCCGATCCCGCACCCGTGGGTGTACATGATCTGGACGGTCACGCATGTACCGACGCTCAGCCTGCCGGTATTCTCGGGCCCTGATGCATTGCCGGTCGGCGCGCAACTGATTGCGGCGCGCCACCAGGATCGCAGGCTGTTCGCGTGTGCGCGCTGGGTGGAGGCCTGCCTCGCGCGTGCCGGGTTGCCGACGCCGACGCACGGCTTCGAACTCGACTGATTCACCTTCGCTGCGAGGAAACACCGATGGGACGCTGGATAGAGGAATTCCCGGGCAACGTGACCTGGTCGAACGCGACCCTGATCTGCAAGGGCATGGCCCCGTACGGCTGCGTGGCGCTGGGCGAAATCGACACGGTCTGCGAGCGGCTGCGCAGCCGCCAGGGCGAGCCCGATGCCTGGTGGGAGGAATGGCAGCGGATGGCCGAGATGCTCGAGCAGCGTGGCGACACCGCCTCGGCTGAGGGTAACGAGATGACCGCCGGCAACTTCTACCTGCGCGCCGGGATGTACTACTTCACCGCAGAACGTTTCGTCGAGCCCGGCGCGCAGAAACGCGAACTCGGGCGCAAGTCGATCGACTGCCAGGGCAAGGGGTTGATGCGGCGCTACCCCAACATCGAGCGCGTCGAAGTGCCGTATGAAGGCACGTCGCTGCCCGCATGGTTCCTGAAGGCGCCGGGCGTCGAGGGCCCGGCGCCGACGGTCGTCGTGTTCGATGGCATGGACAACTGCAAGGAGATGAGCGTGTTGTTCAACGGTCTGGAGTTTGCCGCGCGTGGCTTCCACACGCTTGCGATCGACGGACCGGGGCAGGGCGAGTCGTTGCGGCTGCGCGAGTTGTACGCGCGGCACGACTATGAGGTCGCGGGAACGGCGGCGTACGAGTATGTCGCGGCGCGCGCCGAGGTCGACCCGAAGAAGGTGGTGGTGATGGGCTACAGCTTCGGCGGTTATTACGCAGGGCGCGTCGCCGCGTTCGAGAAACGCTATGCCGCCGGCGTCGCGTTCGCCGCGCTGCACTGGGACCTGCACGCCTGGCAGCTCGACATCAAGCGCCGGCAGGATGCCGATCCGAAGTCGACGCCGCAATCGGCGTTCCACTTCCGCTGGATCATGGGCACCGACACGCTCGACGCCGCGATCGAGAAGGCACGCAGGTTCTCGCTCGCCGACATCGCGAAGGACATCACGATGCCGTTCCTGATCGTGCATGGCGAGCACGACAAGGTGGTGCCGGTCGCCTCGGCGCACAAACTGTACGAGGCGCTGGCGTCACCGCGCAAGCATCTGAAGGTGTTCACCGAAGAGGAAGGCGGGACGTACCATGTCCAGTTGGACAACCGGCAGATCGGGGTCGACTACATCGCCGACTGGATCGCCGACAACATCTGAACGCGTCTGCAACGCGTCATCCGGAGGAAAGTCATGCATCGCCGTTCGTGCGTATCCGCGGCATCTGCCGCCGCGTCGTTCACCGCTGCGCGCACCTACGCGCACCCCCATCGGTCCAGGCGCGCGCTCGCCCGGGCGATCTCGAAAGCGCTCGTGCTCGTGGTTGCGACGGCGGTCGTCGTGCCCGCGGCAGCGCAATCCTGGCCATCGAAACCGATCCGCCTGATCGTGCCGTTCGCCGCCGGGGGCAATGTCGATATCACCGCGCGTCTGGTCGGACCGGCGATGCAGGAGACGCTCGGCCAGCCGGTCATCGTCGAGAATCGCCTCGGCGCCGGCGGCATGATCGCCTCCGAGATGGTGGCGAAGTCGCCAGCCGACGGCTACACGTTGCAGATGGGGTCGAACAGCACGTTCAGCGTCGCGCCGGCGCTGTACCCGAATGCGCCGTATCACCCGATCCGCGACTTCACGCCGATCAGCAACATCCAGGTCACGCCGTTCGTGCTGATCGTGCGCACCGGGTTGCCGGTGCAGTCGGTCGCCGATCTGGTGAAGCTCGCACGCGACAAGCCGGGCGTACTCACGATGGGCTCAGGCGGCACCGGGTCGTCGAACCAGCTCGTCGGCGAACTGTTCCAGATGCTCGCCGGCGTGAAGTTCCTGCATGTGCCGTACAAGGGCAGCGCGTTGGCCACCACCGACGTGATGGGCAATCAGATCGACATGCTGTTCGACCAGGGGACGACAGCGGGCAACAACGCGCGCAACGGCAAGGTGCGTGCACTCGCGGTGTCGGCGCGCGCGCGAATGGCGCTGATTCCGGACGTGCCCACCTTCGGCGAGGCAGGGGTGAAGGAGTTCGACATCGCCAATGCGACCGGCCTGCTCGGGCCCGCAGCGCTCCCGCCGGCGGTCGTGCAGCGCCTCCACGCCGCGGTGTTGAAGGCACTCGCGACGCCGCAGGTGAAGGAGCGTTTCGCGCAGATGGGCGTCGATGCGATCGGCAGCACGCCCGAGGAGTTCGCGGCGTTCATCAAGGACGACTTCGCGCGCTGGACGCGCGTGGTGCAGGCGACCGGGATCAAGGCGGACTGAGTGGCGGCGTCGAGCGCGCGTGCGGTCGGTGGGCGCTTCGCCTAATCGAGCTTCAGCGCCACCGTTTTCATCAACCGACTGTGCTTGTCGTAGTCTTCCCTGATGCGCGCGGCCATCTGCGCCGGCGTCATCGTCCACGGTTCGAATTCGTCGAGGCGTTTGCGCGTGTCGGGGCTCGCGATCGCGCGGCCGATTTCGGCATTGACCCGGTCGACGATCGCCTTCGGCAACGCGGCCGGCGCGAACACGCCGACCCATCCCGCATACTCGTAGCCAGGGACACCGGCCTCGGCGATCGTCGGCGTATCGGGAAACGCACTCAACCGGGTGTCCGAGGTCACCGCGAGCAGCCGCAGCCGCTTCGCGGCGAGCTGTGCGGAGACCGACGCGGGGGTGCCCGCGGACACCTGAGACTCGCCGGAGACGAGCGCGCCCGCCGCCGGCCCGCCGCCCTTGTAGGGCACCTCGACCAGCTTCGTGCCGGTCATCGACCCGAGCAGTGCGACGGCGAGGTGCGAGAAGCTGCCGCTGCCCGCGGTCGAATAAAACAGCTGGTCGGGCCGCGCGCGCGCGAGCGCGATCAGTTCCTTCACCGACTGTGCCGGCAGCGACGGATGCACGACCAGCAGCCCGGTCTGACGCACCAGCATGCCGACGCCGACGAAATCGTTCAGCGTGTCGTAGGGCAACTGCTTGTAGATGAACGGATTCACCACGTGCGCCATCGAGTGCACCATCAGCGTGTAGCCGTCCGGCGGCGACTTGGCGACGAGGTCTGCGCCGATCGTGCCTGCGGCACCCGCGCGGTTATCGACGACGAACTGCTGCCCGAGGTGCTCCGACACTTTCTGGAACACGATCCGGCCGACGACATCGGTGAGCCCCCCCGCCGCCCACGGCGTGATCACACGCACCGGCTTGGTCGGCCAGGTCTGCGCCTGCGCGGGCTCAACGGACAGCCCGCTGCCCAGCAACAGGCTGGTCATGGCCGTGACTGCGGCAAGAAGCATCGGCATCATCGCGTTTCCTCCTTGTGCGCCGGTCGCTGCGCGGCGCGCACCGGCCAGCGGTTCATTTCCCCGTAGCTTAACCGACCACGCCAGAGGCACCGACGACATGAACGCAACATCGAACCACACGCGCAGGCAACTCGATGCAGGAAAAATCGCGATCGGCATGGGGCTTCGTCTCGCCCGTACCGTCGACATCGCCACCCTCGGCAAGACCTGCGGCTTCGACTGGCTGTTCATCGACATGGAACACAACTCGATGGACGTCGACACCGCCGCGCAGATCGCGATGGCGTCGCTCGCCGTCGGCATCACGCCGATCGTGCGCGTACCGGGCAAGGAGCACCATCACGCCTCGCGCCTGCTCGATGCCGGCGCGCAGGGTATCGTCGTCCCGCATGTCGACTCGGTCGCCGAGGCCGAGCGTGCGGTCGCCTATTGCAAGTACCCGCCGATGGGCCATCGTTCGGCGATGGGCGCGTTGCCGCAGTTCGGCTATCGCAACGTGCCGTTGGCCGAGGCGACCGCCGGCGCGAACGCGGAGACCTTCGTCTGCGTGATGCTCGAGACACCCGGTGCGATAGCACTCGCCGACGAGATTGCCGCCGTGCCCGGGCTCGACGCGATCCTGGTTGGTACCAACGACCTGTGCTGCGAGATGGGCATTCCAGGTCAGTACGAAGACCCGCAGGTCGAGGCGGCGTATGTAAAGGTGATCGACACTTGCCGCAGGAACGGCATCCACCCTGGGATGGGCGGGGTGTACGACGCGCGTCTGCTCGAGAAGTACATCGGCCTGGGGATGCGTTTCGTGCTCGCCGGCGGGGACCTGGGGTTTCTGATGGCGGGTGCGCAGCAGCGCGCGGATTTCCTGCACGGGTTGCCACTCGAACAGGCCTGAACGCTCACGGGGGTCGGCGTCCGGCGCGGTTGTCAGAACCCGTACAGCGTTGCCGCATTGTCGACGAGAATGCGCGCCCGCGTAGCTGTATCCGGCACCCATTGCGCGAGCAGATCGGCGAGGTCACCGTCGTTCGGCATCGCGGTCTTGACGATCACATGCGGCCAGTCGCTGCCCCAGACGAGGCGCGCCGGTGCCGCGTCGACTAGCGCGAAAGCGAAGGCGTCGGTATCCGGATACGGCAGCGCCGACGCAGTCAACCGGTACGGCGCGGTCAGCTTGGTCCATGCCACGCCGTCCTTCATTAGCCGGAGCAGCGCATTGAATCCAGCGTCCCCGGTGCCTTTCGTCGTCGGCAGGTAGCCGAGGTGCCCGAACACCACCGGCACCGGAAAGCCCGCCAGCTGCCGGTCGAGATCGGGGAACTCGTCCACATGCATCAGGAATTCGACGTGCCAGCCGAACGGTTTGACCTTCGTCGCCAGCGCCTGCAACGCATCGAGCGGCAACACCCCCTTGCCGGTCTTGAGATCGACGATGTTGCAGCGCACGCCGCGTACGCCGGCGGCGTGCAGACGTTCGATCTCCGCGACCTCGACGTCGAACGGCACGACCGCGACACCGCGCAGTCGCGTCGGGTCGAGCGCGAGCGCGGCGAGCATCGCGCGGTTGTCGGTGTCGTACACGCTTGGCTGCACCAGTACCGCGCGCGCGCAGCCGAGGGTGTCGAGCATGTGGCGAAACTCGGCGAGCGAGGCATCCGGCGGCGTGTAGATCCGCTCGGACCAGTACGGATAGCGCGCGGCTGGGCCGCACACATGCGCGTGGCAGTCGCAGGCGAGCGCCGGGAACGGCAGCTTCGGCGGACGCGGATGGGCGTCGTGGGGGGCGCAGGTGGGGGCATCGCTGGAAGTCATGCGAGGGTCGTCCATCGGTGGAAGATGCCGCACAATACACCGTAGTCTGTACATCAAAGTCAACGGCCTCCATCACCGCTGCCCGACTGCCCGATCCCCCGTCCTTGGTTACCCGATTGAGCGCCAGCACCCCCGATCTCGCGCATCGACACGCCGCCCTAGCCGCCCTCGCTTCGCGTTTCGTCGACGTCGAGGCGCTGCCGTGGCGCGACACGCCCTCGCCGAAGATCAGCATGAAGGTATTGCTCGAAGACCCGGCCAGCGGTTTGCTCACGGCGCTTTTTCGCTGGGGGCCGGGTGCGGTGCTCGGTGATCACGAACACGTGCGCATCGAGCAGTCGTTCATCCTCGAGGGTTCGATCGAGGACGACGAAGGCGAGTGCGCGGCGGGCAACTTCGTCTGGCGCCCCGCGGGCAGCCGTCATGCGGCGCGCTCACCGAAAGGCGCGCTGGTGCTCGCCTTCTTCCTGGCACCGAACCGTTTCCTTGTGGCGGATCGGCCGGACTGACCGCGCATGGACTATCAGGCCGTGCTGGAATCGATAGTCGAAGAGTTGCGCCCGCAGCTCGGTCGCGCCGGGCACGTGGCCAGCTATATCCCGGCGCTCGCCCGTGTGCCGGCGACGCAGTTCGGCATCGCGCTGCGCACCTGCGACGGGGTCGAAGCCGCAGCGGGCGACAGCGCGACACCGTTCTCGATCCAGAGCATCTCGAAGGTGTTCAGTCTGACGCTGGCGATGCAGGTCGCCGGCGAGCGGCTGTGGGCGCGCATCGGGCGTGAGCCGTCGGGAAACCCCTTCAATTCGCTGGTGCAACTCGAAAGCGAGAAGGGCGTGCCGCGCAACCCGTTCATCAATGCCGGGGCGATCGTCGTCGCCGACCACCTGGTCGCGCAGTGCGTCGACGCTAAGGCCGAGATCCTCGGTCTGTTGTCCGACCTGTGTGCCGAACCGATCGCCTTCGATGAGGAGGTGGCAAGCTCGGAAGCGGGATCCGGCCATCGCAATCTGGCGCTGTCGCACTTCATGAAGAGCTTCGGCATTCTGGACCACGACGTCGCGACCGTGCTCGACGTCTATTTTCACCAGTGTGCAATCCGCATGAGTTGCGTGCAGATGGCCCGGGCTGCAGGCTACCTGTGCCGCGACGGGGCCCATCCACGGGTCGGTGCACGAGTGCTGAGCGAGCAGCAGGTGCGTCGGATCAACGCGTTGATGCTGACCTGCGGCACCTACGATGCCGCCGGCGAGTTCGCATTTTCGATCGGTCTGCCGTGCAAGAGCGGCGTCGGGGGCGGCATCATCGCTGTCGTCCCTGACCGGTTGACGCTTTGCGTCTGGTCACCGGCGCTCGATGCCACCGGCAACTCGCTGCTCGGCCGCTGCGCACTCGAGCGGTTCACCGCGCGTACCGGTCTGTCGATCTTCTAGCGCGCGCCGGCCTGCGAACCGGCGCCGGCTTCAGAGTCTGACCGTCCCGTGCTCACCCATCGACGGCGTGGTACCGGTGGCGGCCGCCTTCGCCATCTTGAACATCTGCACCACGTTGCTTTCGCGCACGATCCAGTATTCGGCCGATTCGATGTCGACGCGCACGAGCGCCAGATCGGGATCGTCGAGCCCGCCCGGAAACCAGGCCTTGGTGAAGACCGACCAGAGCGCCTTTTTCTTGGCCATGTCTTCGACCACCTCCGCGCGACCGCATATCGATGCGTACGAGTCGCGGTGCGGATCGGCATAGGCGACATTAACACCGGCGTGACGCGTGAATTCGCGTACGGTGTCGCCCGAACGCGACATGAAGAACCAGAGGTACGGGCCAGGCTGATCGTCGCCTTGTTGCGTGGTCATCGGCCGTGACATCAGTTCGCCGTTCTGGCCCTGCGTGGTGAACATGGCGAAACGGACGTCCTTGATGACTTCGCGGACGGCCTCGAGCGAGTGGGGATCGACTTCGGACATGATGGTTGGCCAGAGAGTGGAAGACGCTTAACCCGACGCAATGGACGCTCCCGTCATGAGGAAAGCGCAAGCCTCCCACCTCGACCCGGCGCGTGCCGCCGCGGCGGCGGCGCCACGACGAGCGCCTGTCTG
>JACMMK010000294.1 GCA_014379045.1 Burkholderiales bacterium | reverse complement strand
GGTCACGCTCGAGCCCGCGCGCGCCGAGGCCGCGGTCAAGCGCGATGTGGCGAAGCCGCTGGGCCTGGATCCGGCGCTCGGCGCGCTGGCGATCGGCGAGATCGTCACCGAGAACATGGCCAACGCGGCGCGCGTCCACGCGATGGAACTGGGCAAGACCGTCGAGGACTACACGCTGATCGCGTTCGGCGGTGCCGCACCGCTGCACGCGGCGCGGCTCGCGGACAAGCTCGGGATCGCACGCGTCGTCATCCCGGTCGGCGCGAGTGTAGGCTCCGCGCTGGGCTTTCTGACCGCCCCGGTGGCGTTCCAGGCGGTGCGCAGCTGGTACCAGCGGATCGCCACGCTCGATACGGTGCAGGCCAATCGCGTGCTCGCCGAGATGACCGCACAGGCGACCGCAGTCGTGCGCCAGGCGGCGCGCACGGCGCCGTTGACGCGTACGCGCATCGCGTACATGCGCTACGCCGGACAAGGCCATGAGATCACCGTGACATTGCCTGACGGCAAGCTCCTTGCCAGGGATGTGGGACACCTCAAGGCCGCATTCGACACGGCCTATCGAGCGCTCTACGGCCGCATCGTTCCGAACATGGACGTCGAGATCATGAGTTGGTCGGTCACGGTCTCGACCCGAATCGAACGCGCGCCGAAAGCGCGTGCGCTGCCGCGCAAGACGGCCACACCTTCCGAGCGACGCAGGGTGTTCGAGCCGAAACTCGCGCGCTGGCGAGCCGTGCCGGTGTACGAGCGCAGCGCGATGCCACCCGGCGCGCGCGTCGCCGGCCCGGCGCTGATCGTCGAGGATCAGACCACCGTCGTCGTCACCGCCGATTTCGACGCCTCGATCGACGGCCTCGGCTCCATCGTGATCGACAAGAAGCGTCAGAGCGCGACGACGCGCACCAGGGGGACCTGAACATGGCCAGACTCGCCGACATCCAGATGCAGGTGATGTGGAATCGCCTGATTTCGGTGGTAGAGGAACAGGCGCAGACACTGATCCGCACGGCATTCGGTGCCGCCACGCGTGAAGCCGGGGACCTCTCGGCCGGGGTATTCCTGCCCGATGGGCGGATGGTGGCGCAGGCGGTGACCGGGACGCCAGGTCATGTCAACTCGATGGCCGAGTCGGTGAAGTACTTTCTGCAGGAGTACCCACGCGAAGCGATGTTCGCGGGCGACGTGTTCCTCACCAACGATCCGTGGAAGGGGACCGGCCACCTCAACGATCTCACGATGGTCACCCCGGTGTTCAAGGGCAGGCGCATGGTCGCGCTGTTCGCCTCGACCGTGCACGTGGTGGACATCGGCGGCATCGGCCTCTCCGCCGATGGCACGCAGATCTATCACGAGGGCCTGTTCATTCCGATCGTGCGGCTCGTCTCCCGCGGCAGGATGGACGAGACGATGCTGAAGGTGGTGCGCGCCAACGTGCGCGAGCCGGTGCAGGTCGAAGGCGACATCTACGGGCTGGTCGCATGCAACGAGATCGGCGGTGCTCGGCTGCTGGCGATGATGAGCGAGTATCGGTTGAGCGATATCGAGCGCCTGTCCGAACACATCATCGCGCGCTCGCGCGCGGCCATGCTGGCGGCGGTGCGCGCATGGCCGCAGGGCACGTGGTCGTGTTCGATGACCACCGACGGCTACGACACCCCGATCACGCTGGTCGGCGCACTCACCGTGTCGAAACGCGGCATCGACATCGACTTCACCGGCACCAGCCCCGTGGTCAGCAACGGCATCAACGTCCCGAAGAGCTACACCGACGCGTATGCCTCGTTCGGCGTGCGCTGCGTGATCGGCCCGCATATCCCGAACAACGCCGGGTCACTTTCGGTGATCCGCATCAGCGCGCCCGAGGGCACCATCGTGAATGCACCCTTCCCGCTCGCGGTCGCCGCCCGCTCGACCATCGGTCAGATGCTGCCCGACGTGGTGTTCGGTTGCCTGCGCCAGGCACGTGCGGACAAGGTACCGACCGAGGGCGCGTCTTCGCTTTGGAACGTGCGCCTTGCCGGCGGGCAGACGATGAAGGGCATGGACCCGGCACTCATCCGCGGCGCGACCCGCTTCAACGTCGTCGGATTCAACACCGGGGGCACCGGCGCGCGGCCAGGCAAGGACGGGCTGTCGGTCACCTCGTTTCCGAGCGGCATCCGCAACGTCGCCGTGGAGATCATGGAAACGCTGTCACCGGTGGTGTACTGGAAGAAGGAGTATCGCCCGGACTCCGGCGGCGCCGGGCAGTATCGCGGCGGCCTCGGCCAGATCATGGAGATCGCCAACGGCGAGTCGGCGCCGATGATCATCTCCGCCACCTTCGATCGCATCACGTTTCCCGCACGTGGCAGCACCGGCGGACACAGCGGCGGGGGTGGCCGCCTGTCTCTCGCGTCGGGCGCGACGATGCGCGGCTTCGGCCGACAGGTGATTCCTGCGGGTGATCGGGTGATCGTCGAAACGCCGGGCGGTGGCGGTATCGGCGACCCTGGATCGAGGTCTCGCGACGCCGTGGCTCAGGACGTGCGCGATGGCTTGGTGAGTGGAGACTGCGCGAGGGACGTATACGGCATGTAAAGGTGGCGGCTGGCAAGGGGCATCCCCATCGTCGACACGGTCTTGGGCGCTCGCGTCTCGCTGGATGGACCAGGTACGTGGCGATACCAACGTCCAATGGATTTGCGCCGACGGTTCTGGTGTGATCGAAACCATGTATCGCACTCCCTGCATCGCATCCCGGATGAATCGAACGTGACAGCTGTTCGCGGCGGGTTGGTCGGCGTGATTCATCGGTGCGCTGGGAGCTTTGCAACTTAAACCAGTCGCTGTAGGGTCGGCTTGAACGGTTCGTCGGCCTCTCCTCCACTCGAAAGGATCTGCCATGAAAGCAAACAAGTTCCTGCTGGCGGCGATGATCGTCGGCGCGATCGGGGCGCTGGTGCTGGCCTTTGTCGAAAGCACGAGTGTGTGGCCGCCGACGATGTCCGCAGCGGCTCAACAGCCCGTGCGTCAGGGCCTCACGACCGCGACGCGATTACCCGTTGAACGCGAGATTCCTCCGCTGAGCGGTGCGGCCGAGTGGCTCAACTCGCCCCCGTTGACAGCGGCTCAGCTGCGCGGAAAGGTCGTACTGATCGACTTCTGGACCTATTCGTGCATCAACTGGTTGCGTACGGCGCCCTATGTGCGCGCCTGGGCCGACAAGTACAAGGCGCAGGGTTTGATCGTGATCGGCATACATACGCCCGAGTTCGAATTCGAGAAGAGTATCGAGAACGTTCGCCGAGCCGCGAAGGACTTCAGAATCGACTTTCCGATCGCGATCGACAACGACTACGCGATCTGGCGTGCCTTCAAGAACCACTCGTGGCCCGCCCTCTATTTCGTCGATGCGCAGGGTAATGTCCGGCACCATCATTTCGGCGAGGGGGAGTACGAGAAGGCGGAAAGGGTCATCCAGCAACTCCTCTCCGAGGCCGGCGCTCGCGACATCGCGCGTGATCTGGTTGCGGTCGATGCGCGGGGTGTCGAAGTTGCGGCCGACTGGGGCAACTTGAGATCGCCCGAAACCTATGTCGGGTATGAGCGCACCCAGAACTTTTCTTCTCCCGGTGGCGTGGTTCCGGGCAAGCCTCGCGTCTATGCAGCCCCGGCGCGTGTTCGACTCAATCATTGGGCGCTGTCGGGCAACTGGACCGTGGGGAAACAGGCCACCGTGTTGAACGCCGCCAACGGCGGCATCACGTACCGTTTCCATGCCCGCGACATGCATCTGGTTATGGGGCCCGGCGCGCGCGGAACGCCGGTGCGGTTTCGCGTGCTCATCGACGGACAGCCGCCGGGCGCTGCGCACGGCATCGACGTCGACGCCCAAGGTCACGGCACCGTTACCGAGCCGCGGATGTATCAGTTGATACGTCAAACGAAACCCTTCGCGGATCGCCAGTTCGAAATCCAGTTCCTCGACGGGGGCGTGGAGACGTTCGCGTTCACGTTCGGTTGACCGAACGCAGGTCCGGGTGCGTGAATTGCCGCGGCGATGCGGCCGCAGGTGGTGGCGCGCCACGCCTGGCCGGCTCGTGCGGCCTTGAAAAATCCGGAAAGGATGGCGTCCCCAAGGGGATTCGAACCCCTGTTACCGCCGTGAAAGGGCGATGTCCTAGGCCTCTAGACGATGGGGACGAGGCGTTGAGCCGCGTCGTGCTGCGGATCCTTCGGTGCTGCAAGCGAAAAACTGTGACGGTGGTGGTGGAGGTAAGCGGGATCGAACCGCTGACCTCTTGCATGCCATGCAAGCGCTCTCCCAGCTGAGCTATACCCCCACGAGAGGCGCGGATTATACGCAGCCGCGTGCTTGCCTGTAAACAAGTCCTCCCTGAACGCCATTGCGGCTTGGCGCCAGACGCCCGACGCGCCGCCCAGTGGCACGCGCATTTGCTAAATTGTGCGCATCGACCGACGACGGATTCCCCCGCGATGAACAACCTTCCCCTGTCTGCCGCCCTCAGCCAAGCCACCGCGTGTTCGATGCCGATTGCGCATGCCCTCTTCGACGCGATCCGTGCTGCGACTACCGACGGCGTCGGCATTTCCCGCGAACCGTACAGCGAGCTCGAACAGCGCGCCTGCGACCTGCTGCAGACACAGGCGACCGCGATGTCGCTGGAAACCTGCATCGACGCCTTTGGCAACCTTTCGATGACGCTACCGGGCCGAGGCCGCGACCAGGCGGGCTGGATCACCGGCTCGCATATCGATTCGGTGCCGACCGGTGGCAACTTCGACGGGCTCGCGGGCGTGATCGCGGGGTTGACCGCCGTGGCTGCGCTGCGCTCGGCCGGCATCGTACCCGCTGCCGACGTCACCGTGATGGGGCTTCGCGGCGAGGAAGCGAGCGCGTGGTACGGCGGCGCACACGGCGGTCATATCGGCAGCCGTGCGGCACTCGGGTTGCTGCCTGCCGCCGAACTCGATTCGGCGATCAATTCGCGTACCGGACGTTCGCTGCGTGCGCACATGCTCGACGCTGGCTATCGGCCGGATCAGGTCGTCGAGGGACGCGCGGTCATGGACCTCGACCGCTACCGGGGCTGGCTCGAGCTGCACATCGAACAAGGCCCGGTGCTCGAGCGCCTCGGCCTGCCTGTAGGAATCGTCACCGGCATCCGCGGCGCCGTGCGCGCTCGCGACTGCCGGTGCCTGGGCGCCTACACGCATTCCGGTGCGGTTCCGCACGAATATCGCAGCGACGCCGTTCTCGCAACGGTCGAACTGATCCACGAACTCGAAGCCGAAGCCGAGCGCCTTCGTTCCGCGGGGCACGATCTCACCTTCACCGTAGGCAAACTGTTCACCGATGCCGCGCTGCATTCGATCACCAAGGTCCCGGGCGATGTCGGCTTCTGCCTGGAGTTCCGCAGCCAGGAGGACGATGTGCTGGCGTGCATGACCGAACGCGCGCGGACGGCCTCGGCGCGCATCGCGCAAGCACGCAGGGTTGAGTTCGATCTGGGGCACTTCTCGCCCCAGAAACCCGCGACGATGGACGCGGGCTTTCGCGCCTCGCTTGCGCGAGGCGCGAGCGATCTGGACATCGCGACGATGGATATCCCGAGCGGCGCGGGCCATGATGCCCAGGATTTCGTTCACGCCGGACTGCCTGCGGCGATGATCTTCGTACGCAATGCCAACGGCAGCCACAACGCGCGCGAAGCGATGGACGCCGCCGATTTCGAACTCGGCACCCGTCTGCTTGCCTGGATGATGGCGCACTGATCGCGCAGTGAAAGGCGCATCCGTGAAGCGCGTTCTACGTCGCGCGCGTTCCACGCGACGCGCACCGTACGGCCGTGCATCCACGTGAGGCGCCCTCGCCCCCCGTCAGGCGAGATATCGCGCTAGCCGCGCGAGCACCCGTGCCCTCGGCGAAAGTGCGATCACTGCATCGAGCGACGGTGTCTGCGCCGTGCCGGCGATGATCACGCGCAATGGCATCATCAACTGCGGCAACTTGAGCGAATGCGTCGCGGCCGTGCGCTTGATCAATGCGCCGACCTCCTCCCGGCTCCAGGTCAGCTGTTCAAGCGCACGCGCCACGTCCTGCAGTGGCCCGCGGACGGCCTCGGTCAGGTGCTGCGCGAGCAGCGTCGCATCGGGTTCGACCGGCGCGTAAAGCAGGCGCGCGCCGTCCGCCAGTTCGACGAGGGTGCGCGCACGATCCTTGAACAGTGGCACCGCGTCCCTGGGCAGCGGACCGTCGTCAAGCGGTACACCGGCCGACAGCAATCGCGCCTCGACCGCGGCGCCCAGGCGCACGTCGTCCGCTCTCTTGATGTACTCGTGGTTCAACCAGCCCAATTTTTCCGGATTGAACTGCGCCGGCGACCGGCTGACATGACCCAGATCGAACCAGTCGATCAACTGCGTCGTGCTGAACACTTCCTCGTCGCCGTGCGACCAGCCGAGACGCGCCAGATAGTTGACCATCGCTTCGCGGAGGTATCCGTCTTCGTGATACTGCATCACGCTCACCGCACCGTGACGCTTCGACAGCCGCTCACCATCGGGCCCGAGAATCATCGGTACATGCGCGAAGTGCGGAAGGTTCGCACTCAGCGCGCGGTAGACGTTGATTTGCCGCGGCGTGTTGTTCACATGATCGTCGCCGCGGATCACGTGCGTGATGCTCATGTCGAGGTCGTCGACGACGACCCCGAAGTTGTAGGTGGGCACGCCGTCGGCGCGCAGCAGCACGAAATCGTCCATCTCGGCGTTCGCGACCGAGATCGGCCCCTTTACCAGGTCATTGAAGACGACTTCGCCTTCGAGCGGGTTCTTGAGACGAACTACCGGTGGCACGCCTGCGGGCGGCGTGCGCGTGGTGTCGCGCCAGCGCCCGTCATAGCGCGGCTTCTCGCCACGAGCGCGCTGCTGTTCGCGCATCTCGTCGAGCTCCTGCTTCGTGGCATAGCAGTAGTACGCAAGCCCGTCGCGGATCATCCCCTCGGCGATCTCCTGATAGCGCGCGAGACGCTGCATCTGGAACTCCGGGCCTTCGTCCCAGTCAATGCCGAGCCAGGCGAGCCCGTCGAGTATGGCCTGCACCGACGTCTGGCTCGAACGCTCGAGGTCGGTATCTTCGATGCGCAGCACGAAACTGCCGCCATGCTTGCGCGCGTACGCCCAGGCGAACAAGGCAGTGCGCGCACCGCCGATATGCAGATAGCCGGTGGGACTGGGGGCGAAGCGGGTGCGGACGGTGGTCATGAGCTCGGTTCGGCGGCGTACATTCAATCGAGACGCACTTTGGCCGAGTCGATCACCTTCTTCCAGCGTGCCGTCTCGTCGCGGATATGCGTGGTGAACTGTGCCGGCGTGCTCGCCACGACCTCGGCGCCTTGCGACAGGAAGAAGTCCTGCATCTTCGGCGTGCGCAAGCCGGCAACCGTGTCGGCATGGATCTTGTTCAGGATTTCCTGCGGCACGTTCGCGGGCGCCCACAGGCCGAGCCACACCAGCACCTGGAAGTCCCCGAGCCCACTCTCGGCGGCGGTCGGCACGTCGGGCAGCACGGGCGAACGTTTGGCCGCCGCAGTCGCGAGCGGTCGCAGCTTGCCCGCCTTGACCATCGGCAGCGGCGTGAGCACGACGTCGAACATCATCGAGATATGACCGCCGAGCAGGTCGCTGGTGGCAAACGCCGACCCCTTGTACGGCACATGCTGCAACTTGATGCCGGTGACCGCCTGCAGCATCTCACCCGCAAGATGGTTGTTGGTGCCGTTCCCGTTCGATCCGAAGGTCAGTTCGCCCGGGCGTTTCCGGGCCAGCGCGACGAGTTCCTTGAGATTCTTGACCGGCAGCGCGGCGTTTACGACCAGCACGTTGGGCGTCGTCGCGATCTCGGTGATCGCGGCGAAATCCTTGAGCGGGTCGTAACCGGGCTTGGCGTACAGGCTCGGCGCGATCGCATGCGTGCTGACCGATCCCATCATCAACGTGTAGCCGTCGGCGAGGGCCTTTGCCGCGAGTTCTGTGCCGATGGTGCCGCCCGCGCCGGGTCGGTTGTCGATGACCACTGGCTGACCCCACGCCTCGTTGAGACGTTGGCCCACCTGGCGTGCAGCCAGATCGGTCACGCCGGCTGCGGGAAACGGCACGATCATCCGCACCGCGCGCGACGGATACTTCTCCTGGGCCCACACGGGAGCAGACAAGACCGTCAGGGCAAGCACGCCGGCCAACGAAATGCCGAAAGCCGCGGCGACTCGAGCCGACACAGTCAAGGAAAGCCTCCAAAGGTGTATCGCGGAACCCTGCCGCCGTGTGCGCAGACGTCGACGAGCGCAGCAGGTGCCGCAGAAAGGTGCCCGATTCTAGTCGATGCATCGAGGCGCGCCGACATCCGAATTGACCGTTCGCGCCGCGGCATGATTAAATTGCTCCCCGTGCGGGACGGGCGGTTAGCTCAGCGGTAGAGCACTGCCTTCACACGGCAGGGGCCACTGGTTCGATCCCAGTACCGCCCACCAGCGGCATTTGCGCATGCTGCGAAGACAAAAGCTCCCCAGTGACCTGCCTG
>JACMMK010000293.1 GCA_014379045.1 Burkholderiales bacterium | reverse complement strand
TCGATACGGTGCACGTCCCCTATCGCGGCAGCCCGCCTGGCATTGCCGCGCTGATCGCCGGCGAGGTCGCGTTCATGGTGCCGACGCTGACCACCGCGCTGCCGCAGATCCAGGGCGGCAGGCTGCGCGCGATCGCCGTCACCGGCACCACGCGCGCCGACGACCTGCCGAACGTGCCGACGGTTGCCGACACGCTCGCCGGCTACGATGTCCTCAGCTGGTACGGCATCGTCGGGCCGGCCAACCTGCCGCGGCCGATCGTCGACCGCCTCAATGCAGACCTCGTCAAGACCCTCACCACGGCGGAGGTGCGCAAGGCGCTTGCCACTGCAGGCATGTCGGCGGCGACCAGCACGCCCGAACAGTTCGCGGAGTACATCCGCGCCGAGATCGCCAAGTACACGCGGGTCGCGCGCGCCGCGGATATCCAGCTCGATTGAAAGCGGATCCGGCTACGCCTTCCCTGACCGATTGACCGACTGCGCGTGGCGCTTCGATAGCGACGACATGAGCACGCTCGCAAGCCTGTCCGCCCGCGACCTCACCGGGACTCGCGGACCGACTGGCTCCGGGCCGAAATTGCCAAGTACGCGCGAGTTGCGCGCAGCCGGGGCTCTACTCGACTGAGGCGACGGCACGACTATTGCTATTCGTGTCGCACGACACATCGACGTTCGCGCTCGGCAGGTTGCAAACGGGCGCGATGATCTGTAGGAGCCCGTGCTCCCGCCAATCACGAATGGGAACCACCCTATGCCGCAGCATCCGTTCGACAGGCGGAATCGAGCGCGCGAGGAACCGCGGTACCTCCGCATACCGGCACTCATGTTGTCTGCAGCGCTGGGCGCGGTCCCCGCTACCGCGGCTGCGCAGGCCTACCCTGCGAAACCCGTGCGCATCGTCGTCGCGCAGGCCGCCGGCAGCGCGACCGATGCGCTGGTGCGCATCTTCGGTCCGCGCCTGAGCTACCTGCTTGGGCAGCCGGTCGTCGTCGACAACCGTCCGGGGGCAGGCGGGTCGCTCGGCACCGAGATCGTCGCCAAATCACCGCCCGACGGCTACACCACCCTGCTCGCCAATACCTCGACCCATGGCGTCAATCCCGCGTTGTTCCGGAAGCTGCCCTACGATCCGGTCCGTGATTTCGCGCCGATCTCGCTCGTGAGCACGACGCCCAGCGTCGTCGTCGTCCATCCGTCGTTGCCGGTCCGGTCGATCAAGGAACTGATTGCGCTCGCACGCGCGCGGCCAGGCCAGCTCAACTACAGTTCGGCCGGCAGCGGCAGTTCGCAGCATCTGGCGGCAGCGCTGCTCAATACGCTGACCGGCATCGATACCGTGCACGTCCCGTACCGCGGCAGCCCCGCGGGCATCACCGGGCTGCTTGCCGGCGAAGTGGCGTTCATGATCCCGACGTTGACCACCGCTCAACCGCAGATCCAGGGCGGGCGGTTGCGCGCAATCGCCGTCACCGGCCGTGCGCGCGCGGAAGAACTGCCGACGACGCCGACCGTCGCCGAGACCGTGCCGGGATTCGATTTCGGCACGTGGTACGGGGTCGTCGCACCCGCCGGCACGCCCCAGGCGGTGATCGCGCGCCTGAATGCCGATCTGGCGAAGGCGCTCGCGTTGCGCGAAGTAGGCAAGGCGTTGACTGCCTCGGGCATGACCGTGGCCACCTCTACCCCGGAACAGTTCGCCGCGTACATCCGAACCGAGATCGACAAGTACGCGAAGGTCGCGCGCGCGGCGAACATCCAGCTCGAATGATCAACGCGCGCGCAACACGGGTGACTCAGCCCAACTTGCCGACGGAATCTTCGAGCAGCTTCCAGCCCGTGTTGCCGTAGCGCTCTTTCGCGCGCCGGTAGAAGTCGCCCGTCAGCGCACGTCGGAAACTCGCGTTATCGGCGACATTGAAGATCATCCCGCGCTCGGCGAGGCCCTTCTCGAGATCGTGGTTGAACCGATCGGTCCATGCGGTCTGGCGCGCCACATGGGTTTTCACCGCACGCTGCACGATCGACAGCACGTCTTCGGGCAAGCCCTGCACGAACCCGAGATTGCCGACCAGGTTGAAACCCGACCACATGTGATTGGTGATGCTCACGTACTTGCACACCTCGTACAGCTTGTTGACTTCGCACACCGACAGCGGGTTCTCCTGACCGTCGACCTTCTTCTGCGCGAGCGAGTCGTACAGCGCGCTGATGTTGACCACGACCGGCGTCGCGCCCAGTGCCGCGAAGGTGTCGATGAACAGGTGGCCGTCGGGCACGCGCATCCGCACCCCTTCGAGGTCACGCACATCGTTGATCGGTCTGTCGTTCATCACGATGTGCCGGAAGCCGTTCTCCATCAGCCCGCCGGGGAATCCGTAGATGCCGTGCGCGAGCATCTCGCGGCGCAGGTATGCACCGAACGGACCGTCATTGGTCGCGTGCACCTGCGCATGGCTGCTGAACGCAAACGGTACCCCCTGCATCTCGGTGGCCGGCACCACATGGCCGAGGATGCCGCCCATCAGGATGATGAATTCGAGCTCCCCCGAGATCAACATCTCGAGCGCCTGCGGATCGGACCCTTCGATGCCGGCGTTCTGCGCGAACACGGCGATGTCCATCCGGCCGTGGGTCTCGCGTCGCACCTCGTCCCAAAGGTCGACCAGGAAACCGTGCGTGTGACTCTTCTCCGGCTGGTTGTGGAACTGGCGTCCGGTGATCGTCGTGCTCATCTCGCTGTGCTCCGGGAGTGGGAAGGACCATTATTCTGCCTTGATACCGGCCTCGCGGATCACTCTGCCGAAGCGTGCGAACTCGGCCGTCATGCGCTCGGTCACCTCCTCAGGCGTGTTGAACAGGACCTCGAGCGCCTGCGCTTCGTAGCGCTCGCGCACCTCGGGCAACTTCATTATCTTCTGGATCTCGCCGTTCAAGCGCGTGATCACTTCGCGCGGAACACCGGCCGGCGCGAACATCCCGGTCCAGGGAGAAAATTCGTAACCCGGCACACCGGATTCGGCGACGGTCGGCAGCTCCGGGAGCAGCGCATTGCGCTCGCGTCCGGTGGTCGCGATCGCGCGCAGCTTGCCGGCCTTGATGAAGGGCAGCGGCAGGCCGATCGAGTTGATGAACACATGAGCATGCCCGCCCAGGATGTCCTGCACTGCCGTGACGACGCCCTTGTGCGGTACATGCACCATCTTCACGCCGGCCATCCATTCGAACATCGCAGTCGAAAGGTGCTGGGCACTGCCGACACCGCCGGTGACATACAGCAACTCGTTCGGACGCTTCTTCGCGAGCGCGATCAACTCTTTCACGTTGGTCACCGGCAGGCTGGGGTGCACCGAGATCACAGTCGGCAACCCCACGAATACCGCCACCGGCGCGAAGCTCTTGAACGGGTCATAACCGACCTTCGGATTGAGGTTCGGCAGCACTGCGATGATCGCGTTGTTCATCGCGCCGACGGTATGCCCATCGCGCGGCGCGCGCGCGAGGCGTTCCGCGCCGATCTGTCCGCCGGCACCGAGCACGTTCTCGACCCGAAACTGCTGGCCCAGTGCGCTCGACAACTGGTCGGTGACCGTCCGTACCGCCAGATCCGACGGGCTTCCTGCTGCCAGTGGAACGATCACCGAGATCGGCTTCGACGGCCACGGCTGTGCACCGGCGATCGTCGACAGCAGAGCACCGCTGAGCGCGAGCATGCAAAGTTGCAAGTTCATCGAACCCTCCTCCTGAGTTGCGGCCGCGCGCATTCTTCGATGCGCGACGCCCGGGACCGCCTTAGAACATCACCCGACCTCCGTTGACATCGAGCGCGACACCATTGACGTAGCTCGCGGCATCCGAGGCGAGCCAGAGCATCGCGTTCACATGGTCGATCGGCTCGGCGAGCCGTCGTAACGGGATCGATGCCGACATCGCTTCGACCTGCTCGGGCGTGCGCAATGCCGCCACCCGCGGTGTCAGCGTGGTGATCGGCGAGATCGAATTCGCGGTGATGCCGTGCGGACCGAGTTCCCACGCGAGGAAACGCGTCAGCTGGATCACCCCCGCCTTCGCCGCGCCGTAGGCCGGCGACGAGGTCGCGTGGACCGTGCGCCCGGAGATCGAGGCGATATTGATGATCCGCCCTGCCTTCGAACGCTTCAACGGCGCGATCGCGGTCTTGCACATCAGGAACGTGCCGCGCAGGTTGAGCGCGACGACCTTGTCGAACTCCTCGACCGGCATCTCTTCGATGGTCAGCATCTTCGTGTAGCCGCCGGCGCAGTTGACCAACACGTCGAGGCCGCCGAACGCCTCGACCACCTGGGCGATGCTCGACTGCACCGAGGACTCGCTCGCGATGTCGGTGCGAATGAAGCGTGCGCGGCAGCCCTCGGCGGTCAGTGCGTCCGCGACCTTCGCGCCTTCCACCTCGGCGATATCGATCAGCGCCACGTGCGCCCCCTGCAGCGCGAACTCGCGCGCGGCGACGGCTCCGATGCCCTGCGCCGCACCGGTGATCGCCACCACCCTGCCGTTCAATTCCGGGTACTGCGCCATGCTCGAAGTCCTTTCGTGAGGTTGCTGCAAGTGCTGTGCGCGATGCGGGATCGGCCCACGGCCGACGCGCCTACTCGACCCGTGCGCCCGACAGCTTCACCGCGCGCTCCCACTTCACGATCTCCGCCCTGATGAACGCCGCGAACTCCTCGGGGGTGCTGCCGAGCGTCTCGACACCGTGTTCGTTCAGCCGCTCGCGCACCCCCGGATGTGCGAGCGCCCGCAGCGTCTCGGCGTTGAGCCGCGCGATCAGGTCGCGCGGCAGCGCCGCCGGCCCGACGATGCCGTACCACGACTGTACCGAGAACCCGGGCAATCCGCTCTCGCCCAGGGTCGGCACGTCAGGCAACGTCGGCGTGCGTTTCTCGCCCGAGACCGCGATCGCGCGCAACCTGCGGCCCTGCAGGTGCGTGAACGCCGACGGCACCTGACCCCAGGACATCTCGATCTCGCCGGCGATCGTCGAACTCATCGAGAACACAGCGCCCTTGAACGCGACCGGGGTGATCTTCAGCGCCAGCGTCTGGTTGATCATCTCGCCGATCAGGTGGTTCGAGGTGCCCGATCCGGCGTGCCCGTAGTTGAGATATCCAGGCTTCACGCGCGCGATGCGCACGAGGTCCTCGAAGCGTTTCGCCGGCATGCTCGGATGCACCAGCAGGACGAGCGCATTGGTGGCGATCGTGGTGATCGGCGCCAGGTCGCGCGTGGGGTCGAAGGGCATGCGCGCGCCGTACACCGTGACGTTGATCGCGAGCGGACTCACCGCGCCGATGCCGATCGTGTGCGCGTCGGGGGTCGCGCGCGCGATCGCCTCGGTACCGATGTTGCCGCCGGCGCCGGCGCGATTCTCGATCACGACCGTCTGTCCGACCTGCTCCTGCAAGCGATGTCCGAGCGTGCGCGCGATGAAGTCGGGCGTGCCGCCGGGGGCATAGGGCACGATCAGGCGCACCGGCCGCTGCGGCCAGGCGAGGCCCTGCGCCGACGCGCGCGATGTACCGAGAAGCCCGACACTGGCGCCGACGACGGTACAGGCCGCGAGCCCCGGGAAGAGCACGAGCGTCCGG
>JACMMK010000292.1 GCA_014379045.1 Burkholderiales bacterium | reverse complement strand
GCCTGCTCTACGCCGCGCTGCTGGAAGAATGGGGACTGCGCGATCTCGCCCGCGCACGCTGGAGCGATCTTGCGCGCGAGCGTCCGTCCGAGCCGCGTCTTGCGCAGCGGGGGACCCTGCCCTGAGCGTTGGCGCGTTGGCGCGCTGCGGCTGCACGCAATGCAATGGCGCGCTCAGAACGCAGACGCCCAGGCGAGCCGAAAATGCCAGCCGCGATCGGCCAGGGTATTGCTCGGCGTGTTGACCGGGTGTAGCGCGAACCCCTTGTAGAGTTGCAGCGAGACGCCCGCCGTCGGATCCCAGCGCAGACCGGCACCTACGCTCGACAGGAACGTCGTCGCATCGCCCGACACGTGGCGTGCCCGTGCCTCGCCGGCGTCGACGAACAGCGAAAGCAGCAGCGCGCCGTCCTGCGGGGATTGCCCGAAGCCCGGAATCGGCGCACGTCCGAGCGCATGTCGATACTCGAGCGATCCGAACCAGCCCGCATCGCGGATCAGAACTTCCTTGCGATACCCACGCACGCTGCTCGCGCCGCCCAGCGCGTAGCGTTCCTGCCCCGGCAGGATCGCGTTCGCCTGCTGGGTTTCGAGCCGTGCGACCACGCTCCCCGCACCGCCGCGCACGCGTTCGATCCACTGACTCTGCAGCAACAACGCATGGAAGCGTGACTGCGGGTTGCCTGGCGTGCTCGACGTCGCGCCGAAGGCATCGATGCCGAGCGAGACGAGAGCGCGGGCCGCGACGACGCGCTGCGCGGTGCGTTCGACCCAGTCGACGCCCAGGCGCAGCGCGCTGACCGTCACGATCCCGTCCGGCGCATCCGGGATGAATGTGGAGGGCGCGTCGAGGAAGCGGTTCCGGGTACGCCGGTTGGTGAGCATTGCCGAGGCGCTTACCGTGCGTGCCAGCGTGTTCACCAGCGGCTGGACCAGACCGCCCTCGAACGCCTCGGAGCGCGCGGCGATGTCCAGCTCATCGAGCGGTGCCTCGACGATGCGACTGCGGGTGCGCGACATGCGCGCCTGCAACGAGGTGCCACCGGCATTGAGCGGCACCTGCGCCGATACCGAGTAGTCTTCGACGCCATCGGTCGCAGCCCCGCTGAACGTGACGGCCTCACCGACTCCGAACAGGTTGCGCCAGCCGATGAAGCCGTCGCGCTGGTTCGACCCGACCGCCGGGGAGCGCTCGTTCGACACCCCGGCCCCGGCGACGAACAGCGGCCCGCCGGTTACCTCGACGCGCAAGGTCGCTTCGCCCGGCACCACCCCTGGCGCGAGTTGACCGGCCATTGCGCGCAGCTGCGGATCCTGCAGCATCAACTGCATCTGTGTCTGCAGCCGATTGACGTTGAGGACGCGTCCGGCGCCGAGCGCGAGCCGGCTCGATAGATAGTCCGGGCGGAACCGATGTTCCCCGTCGATGCGGATGTCGGTGAGCCGGCCTTCGACGATGCGCAACGTCAATACGCCGTCGCTGACGTCCTGATCCGGAATCACCGCGCCGGAATTGATGTAGCCCGCATCGACATAGCGCAGGGTGACGCGCTGGCGCAACTCCTCGAGTTCCAGCGCCCCCAGGTCACGCCCGATGGACGACGCGCCCGCCTCCTGCAGTTGGGCATCGGAGAACACGGTGTTGCCCTCGAACCGCAGCGCCACCAGCCGCAGCCGCGGCACG
>JACMMK010000291.1 GCA_014379045.1 Burkholderiales bacterium | reverse complement strand
CGCCGTCGCGGGCTGCCCGGCCGCCGCGTCGCGTGTTGGATTCCCGGTCGGTGGCGACGTGCCGAACAGGTTGCCGCTCATCGAAAGTCGGGCGCCGTCTCGGTCGCAGCCCTGATCGACGGGTCGATCGCGGGTAAGGCCGTGTCGGGAACGGTGCGCAGGTTTTCGATGATCCCTCTGATATGCGCGACGAACGCCGCATCTTCTCCTTCGAGCAGTTCGGGCAGTGCGCGGCGGTAGTCGTCGCGCTGGCACCACTCGCGCATGTAGTCGTCCCACGTCGCCCATTGCCGACGACGCTGCGCGCTCAGCGCCTTGTCGTAGAGCAGGATGTAGGCGCGCTCGAACAGGGCGGTGAGGATCCGGAACATCGCCTGCGCGCGCTCGCGCTGATCGTCGTTGAGGTAGTCGTCGACGGTGTCCCGGCGCAGCAGCCCCAGGTCGGAATTCTGGATCGCGAGTTCGAGAAAGTTGCCGTAGTCGTCGGACAGCCGCTGGTAGATCTCGGCATCCTCCGCGCGAATGCTCTTGCGATGCTCGGCGACGAAGATCAGGATCGCCAGCGGCAGGCCGATGATGGTAACCAGATAGCTGCCGAACTCGAACCATTCGAGCCAGCTCATTCGAGCTTGATTCCGGCGGCCTTGACGAGTTGCGTATAGGTCGCGATCTCGGCCTTGATCAATGCGCCGAACTGCTCGGGGGTACCGACGGCCGCCTCGAGCCCCTGTTGCGTGAGCGTCTCGGCCATCGCCGGCGTGCGCATCGCCGTGCTCAGGTCGCCGTGCAGGCGCTTCACGATCACCGCCGGCGTCTTCGCGGGCACGACGACGCCCTGCCAGTTGGCCACTTCGAAACCCTTTACCGACTCGGCGACCGTCGGTACGTCGGGCAACGCCGATGCGCGTGCGCGCGTGGTGACACCGAGCGCACGCAACTTGCCTGCCCTCACCTGGGCGAGCGCCGGGGGCATCGTGCTGAAGATCAGGTCGACCCGGCCACCGACGAGGTCGATGATTGCCGGACCGGTGCCCTTGTACGGCACGTGCAGCATGTCAGTGCCGGTCGCACGCAGGAACAGTTCGCCGGTCATGTGCAACGACGAGCCGGTACCCGCCGAGGCATAGGTGAGCTTGCCCGGGCTCGCCTTCGCAAGTGCGATCAGCTCCTGCACGGTCTTCGCGGGTACGGCAGGATGAACCGCGAGCAGCATCGGCGAGGTCACCAGCAGCGTGACCGGAGCGAAGTCGCGCGGCGGGTCGTACGGCAGGTCACGCTTCAACGCCGGGTTGTGCGCGAGCATGCCGAGACTGCCGAGCAGCATCGTGTAGCCGTCCGGCCCCGCCTGCGCCGCGAGCGTCACCCCGACCACGCCACCGGCGCCGGGTCGGTTATCGACGATCACCTGCTGGCCCACCACTTCGGACAGGCGCTGCGACACCGCGCGCGCGATGATGTCGTTACCGCCGCCGGGCGGGAATGGGACGATCATCCGCAATGATTTCTCCGGAAACCCGGCAGTGGCGGGACGTTGCCCCCAGGCGCTGGTCGCTGCCAGGATCGCTACCGTCGCGACGGCAGTCAGACGAGCACAGTGTTGAAGAGCGAAGGCGTCGCGGCTCGGCGTAGTACACATTGAAGCGGGAGTCTTGATGGACACTGGCATTCCTCGACAGTCTGACCTGGATGCTCGGTCAAGTGCTCGTTCACGGATCGAGCGCCATGCTCGGCCGGGTCGAGCGAAGCGGCTTGCGCCAGCAGCGAAGCCCGCCGGCCGCACCGATCCGCCTAATCGACCTCGGCCAGATAGTAGACCGCGCCGATGTCCCTGAGCATCTGGCTGCGCGCACGGGCGCGCAGCATGAAACAGGAAGTGCTGGCGCTGTGGCTCGCGGTCCGCGATCCACGGACGCCGCTCGTGGCCAAGCTGGTCGCCGGCGTCGTGGTTGCCTACGCGTTGAGCCCGATCGATCTGATCCCCGATTTCATCCCGGTGCTCGGCTATCTCGACGATCTCGTGTTGGTACCCCTGGGCATCGCACTCGCGCTGCGACTGATTCCGACACCCGTCCTCGCCGATGCCCGGGCGCGCGCAAGCGAACTGCACGCCTTACCGAAGAACTACTTCGTCGCGACGCTGTTCGTGCTGATCTGGATCGCGCTCGCAACCGGTGGCGCCTGGCTGGGCTGGCGCTGGTGGCACGGCTGAGCGCGACCAGCGCGCCCGGTCCTGATCCAGAGCGGCGCCGCCTGCCCGTTCACTTGTCTTCGAGAACGTCTGCACCTTTGGGGGCAACGAAGCGAAACAGCTGCGCAGAGAGCTTCGGATTGCGCTGCAGTTCCTGGAATCGGATCAACGTGCGGCTGCCGAGCGCATCGGTCAACTCCATCGCGGCGAGCACGTTCTGCGCAAACCCCAAACGCACCGTCGCGAACGTGCTTTCGGGCGCACGCGGCACGGCTTCGAGCCAGTCGAGCCCGTCCTGGGTCCCCTGTGCGGTCAGCGTGAACGACTTCTCGATGTCGTTGCTGCCGGCCAACAACGCCGCAGGTGTGCCGGAGAGCGCACGATCGAGCCTGCGCACGGTGACCTGATTCAGGTCGCGGTCGTAGATGAAGATCCTCTCGCCATCGCCGACCAGCAGCTGCGAATATGGTTTTTCGTACTCCCAGCGAAACCGTCCGGGCCGCGAGAACTGCATGGTACCGCTCGCCTCCTGCACCCGACGCCCGTTGCGATCGAACACGGTCTGGGTGAAGCGCGACTGGGCCGACTGGGTGCCCTCGACGAAGCCGCGCAAGCGTTCGCTCGCCGACTGTGCCGCGGCGGGCAGCGTAGTGACGGCGCCCGCGACGCCAAGCGCGAGCGCGACGAGGCCCGGCGCGAACCAACCGCGCTTCACAGCTTGCGAATCCGGTCGGTATCGATCACCCGGCCACCGCGCAACTGGATGATCGTGGTGAACGGGTCGCTCGAGGTCGGCAGGTAGTACCAAGATTCCTGCAGCAGACCGCGGTTGACCTCGTTGCCCCGATAGTCGGGCGGCCCGGCGCGTGTCAGCAGTTCGCCTTCGCTCATCCCCCGGCGCACGCGAATGAACGTGTCGAAATCCATTCCGCGCGGACCCGGCGCCGCCTGCCGCGGCCGTTCGGGCTCGGCAGGCTCGGGGCGCACCACCGCGG
>JACMMK010000290.1 GCA_014379045.1 Burkholderiales bacterium | reverse complement strand
GTGATCTCGCCGCGCGTGGCCGAGCGGCTCGGACAGTCGCTGATCCTCGACAACCGCCCCGGGGCGGGGGGGTCGATCGGCGATCGTGGCGAGCGCGCCTGCGGACGGTCACACGATCCTGGTCGCGCCGACCAGTCACGCGATCAATCCCGCGGTGCTCGCGAAGATGCCGTTCGACACAGTGCGCGATCTGGTGCCGGTCACGCTATTCGCCTCGACGAAGGTCGTCATCGTCGTCACCCCGAGCATCAACGCCCCGACGCTGAAGGATCTGGTCGCGCTCGGCAAGGCGAAGCCGGGACTGCTGTCGATCGGCTCTGCCGGCAACGGCACCGTGTTCCACCTGTTGGGCGAACTGCTGAAGACGCAGGGTGGCTTCGACGCGCCGCATGTGCCGTTCAAGGGAGGTGGCCCGGCGGTGACCGCGATCGTCGGCAACGACATCAACGTGCTGTTCGACACCGGGTTCGCGCTGAGTCCGTTCCTCAAGGCGAACAAGGTGCGTGCACTCGCGGTGGCGAGCGAGAAGCGTTCGACGATCCTGCCCGATGTGCCGACGATGGCCGAAGCCGGCTTCCCGAACGTGCTGGGCGAGAACTGGTACGTGATCTTCGTGCCGCGGGGTACCCCGACGCGCGTCGTCGCACGGTTGAACACCGAGTTCAACGACGCGGTGAAGCGTCCCGAGGTGCGCAAGCGGATCGAGTCGTTGGGCGCCGAGGTGCTCGGCACCACGCCTGAAGAAGCGCGCCGTTTCGTCGACGCCGAGATCGTCCGTTGGGCGAAGATCGCGAAATCGGCCGGCGTGAAACCCGAGTAACCGTCGCGGGAGGAGCGCAGTACGATGACCATCGCAGACCGTATCGGCGTCGACCTCGCCGCGCGCATCGCGCTCGAACAGGGCATCGAATGGGCGCATCGGCATGCGGTACGCTATGTCGACGTACAACTGGATACCGACGCCAACGCGGTCACCGCGTTCGACGACCGTCGCGCCGGAGCGATCCGCGAGCGCTGCGCCGAACTCGGCATCACGCTCGGGTTGCATACGCTGTCGGCCGTGAATGTCGCGGAATACTCGCCGTTCGAGTCGGACGCCGTCGACGCGTATCTGAAGAGCTACATCGACATCTATCCGAAGCTGGGCGCGCACTGGATCGTCGTGCACGCCGGCTATCACTTCACGTCGGACGTGGCGGCACGGATGCACGCCGGTTGCGAGCGCCTGAAGCGCATCGTCGACTACGCAGAGAAGAACGGCGCGATGCTCTACCTCGAGAACCTCAACAAGGAACCGGTGGATGCCGAGGTCCACTACCTCGCGCATACGGTCGACGAGTGGATGTACTACTTCGACCGCATCGATTCACCGAACCTGCGCATGTCGTTCACCGCGAACCACGCCCACCTCGTGCCCGAGGGCGTCGACGGCTTCATCGATGCGATTGATTTCGCGCGCGTGGGCGAGGTGCGGCTCGCCGACTGCGATCGGCTCGGCCATGAAGTGCATCGCGCACCGGGCGAGGGCGATCTGGACTTCGCGCGGATGTTCCAGCGCATCGAAACAGCCGGTTTCAGCGGTCACTCCATGCAGGCATTCGGTACGCTCGATGCGATGCTCGCCGGGCGTGAGTATCTGGTGGCCGAGGCGGCGAAGGTCGGCGTGCGCTGAGCGTGAACCGCAGGCGCTGAAGTACTGCAGCGCTCGATCAGCGCGCTTTGGCGTCGGATAGGGTCGACGACTACAGTTCGGCCTTGATCCCTGCCTTCTTCACGATGCGCCCGTACAGTTCGATGTCCTTGCGGATCTCGGCGGCGAACGTTTCTGCCGAGCCGAGTGCGGGCTCGTAACCAAGCTCGGCGAAGCGCTTCTGCATATCGGGTGTCTTGAGCGCCGAGTTGATCTCGCGATTGAGGCGCTCGACGGTCTCGCGCGCCATGCCCGCGGGACCGACGATGCCGAACCAGGGCGACAGTTCGAAGCCCGGCAACCCGGACTCCGCAGCGGTCGGGATGTCCGGCGCCGTCGCCGAACGATTCGGCGTGGTGATCGCGATCGCGCGCATCTTGCCGGCGCGCGCCTGCGCCAGCGCGAGACCCATATCGGCCATCATCAGGTCGACGCTGCCGACCATCAGTTCGGTCAGCGCAGGCGCCGTGCCCTTGAACGGGATGTGCACGATCTGCGTGCCGGCCACCGCGTTGAACCATTCCGCAGCGAGACTCGACATGCTGCCGACGCCCGACGACGCGTAGTTGAGATACCCCGGCTTGCTGCGCGCGAGCGCGACCAGTTCCTTCACCGTCTTCGCCGGCACGCGGGGATTGATCACGACGAGATACGGCACCCGCGCCACGTTCGATACCGGCGTGAAGTCTTTCAAAGGGTTGTACGGCAGCTTCGCATACAGGTTCGGCGCCACCGTGAGGTTGCTCGACCCGCCCATCGTCAACGTATATCCGTCAGGCGCGGCGCGCGCACCGGCTTCGGCGCCGATTGTCCCGCCGGCGCCCCCGCGGTTGTCGACGAGGATCGGTTGCCCCCACGCCTCGGTCAGTTTCGACCCGACGAGGCGTGCCAGCACGTCGTTCGGGCCGCCCGGCGCGAACGGCACGATGATGCGGATCGGCCGTTCGGGATAGGCGGCGCGCACGGCGGAGGGGGTCAAGACAAGGCCGGCGACCAGAGAGCCGGCGCCCTTCAAAACCTTCCGTC
>JACMMK010000289.1 GCA_014379045.1 Burkholderiales bacterium | reverse complement strand
GCCGGGGCAGCGGCGGTTGCCACCGCTTGCCCGGCGGCTCCCGCCACTGGCGCAACCGGCGCCGGTGGCTCCTTGAAACCCGCGCCCGAAGCGTTCGCCAGATACACGACCGCGCGGCGCATTTCGAGGTCGGTCAACGCAGGATTACCACCGCGCGCCGGCATCTGGCGCACACCCGCGATCGCCGACTTGGTCAGGTAGTCGAGGCCCTGGGGGATCAACTTTCCCCAGGCCGTCTTGTCACCAATTTTCGGCGAATTCAGCACGCCGGAGGTATGACAGGCCGCGCAGACCTGCTGATAGACCGCTTCGCCCGACTTTTCCACCTTCACCGCGCCCACCAGAACAGCCGGTTGCGCGCCCGGCGGCGGCGGTTCGCCCGCGACCCATAACCGGCCGACCGGACGCAGCCGCTCGGCGATCATCTCTGCACTCCGGGCACTGCTGCCCGCCGGATCGAGGTTCTTGCCCCCGGTGACGAACAAAGCCAACATCACGATCGCGGCAACCGGTACCACGAAGGCCAGAAGCACGACGATGATCAATTGCTTCGGTGTGCGAATCAATCCCTGGCTTTCGCCTCCCGACCCCTCACCGTGCTGCGTGCTCATCGAACAATTCTCCATCGGAACCCGTCCTGTCGCGCAAGTTGCGCTCGAGGGGTCGAGAGGTAGGGGCGCGGCAGGGGCCGGCAAGGTCCTGAGACCGAGGTCGACCGTATAGAAACCTGGGTCGATCGTTCCGTGCCGCGTCGTTGCTGCGGACTGAGTCTGCTGTCACGACTCATCCTCGAATTATATCGTCAACGCACACCGGACGAACATTCCCGCCGATGTCGGATGCATGAACGGACCGCCGATGCCACAATCGCGCCCTGCCCGCCCTTCGAGTGGATGCTGTAACCGATGACCGACCTGACCTGCCTCACTGCCCGCGCCGCGGTCGACCTGCTGCAGCGACGCGAAGTCTCGCCGCTCGACCTGATCGACGCCGCGCTGGCGCGGATCGAAGCCACCGATGGCGTACTCAACGCGTTGCCCACATTGTGCATCGAGCGCGCACGCGACCGTGCCCGGCGACTGATGAACGCGCCGACCACCCCAGCGGGCAGGCGTCCCGCGGCGCTTTCAAACGACCCGGCCGCGCCTTGCCTGCACGGCCTGCCGGTCGCGATCAAGGACAACAACGAAGTCTCCGGTGTTCGTTGCACGATGGGTTCGCGCGTGTTCGCTGACCGCATCTCGGTGAAGAACGATGCGGTCGTCGACCGACTCGAAAGTCGGGGGGCGATCGTCCTCGCCAAGTCGAACCTCCCCGAGTTCGCCGCGGGCGGCACCACATCGAATGAAGTATTCGGCACTACGGTCAACCCGTGGCACACGGGCAAGACCTGTGGCGGATCGTCCGGCGGCTCGGCTGCCGCGCTCGCCGCCGGTCAGGTATGGCTCGCCACCGGCAACGATTTCGCCGGCAGCATCCGCATCCCCTCCTCGTTCTGCGGCACCGTCGGCCTGCGTCCGAGCACCGGCGTCGTGGCGCGCCTGCAGCGTCAACCGTATTCGCCGCTGTCGGTCGAAGGGCCGATGGCACGCAACGTCGCCGATGCAGCACTGCTGCTCGATTGCGAGGCCGGCGAACTGCCGGCCGACCCGTTGTCCCGGCCGGTACCTGCACAGTCTTTCCTGAGCGCTGCGCTGGCCCCGGCGTTGCCGGCGCGCATCGCCTTCAGCGTCGATCTCGGCGTTGCCCCGGCGGTCGATGCCGAGGTGGCCGGTCTGTGTCGTGCGGCAGCCGAACGTCTGCAGGTCGCCGGCACCCGGGTCGAGTACGCACACCCCGATCTGCACGATGCGCACGCGGTGTTCCAGGTCCTGCGCAGCTTCCTCTATGTCGGGCGCTTGGCCGAGATTCTCGACACGCAACGCGCGAAGATGACTGCGAACGTGATCTGGAACACCGAGCAGGGGCTCGCGCGCAACGTCCGCGAGGTCGTTGACGCCGAGATCGCGCAGGGAGAACTGGCGCGTCGTGTGCTGCGCTTCTTCGACGACCACGACCTGTTGCTCTGCCCGGCGGCGGTGACTCCGCCGTTCGACGCGTCCGCGACCGAACCGCCGCCGATCGAGGGCAAGGCGTTCGACTTCTACTATCACTGGATGATCCTTACCTATGCGATCACGGTGAGCGCGTGCCCGTCGCTCGTCATCCCCTGCGGCATCACCCGCAGCGGACTCCCGGTGGGTCTGCAGATCGTCGGGCCGCCGCGTTCGGATCACCGCCTTCTCGCCGCCGGTGCCTGGATCGAGCAGGCGTTCGGCCTGCACGAGCGCGTGCCGCGCGATCCGCGGGTCGTCGCTCGAACCGCCTCACCGGAGGAGTCGCGATGAGTACCGGCGCGGCAGACCTGCCCGACGACCGCCGGTACAGCGCGACGCATCAATGGGCGCGGCGACTGGCATCGGGGCAGGTGGAAATCGGCATTACCGCCTATGCCCAGGACGCACTCGGCGATATCGTATTCGCCGATCTGCCTGCCATCGGCGCGACGATCGTCGCCGGCGAGTCGTTCATGGTCATCGAATCGGTCAAGATCGCCTCCGACGTCCACGCGCCGTTGGGGGGCGTCGTCGAGGAAGTCAACGAGACTCTGCGCGATCAACCTGAAGCGCTCAACGCCGACCCCTTCGGCGCGTGGCTGGTGCGGGTCGCGCCCGACGCAGACAGCAGCGCCGACAGCGCGTTGCTTGATGCGGCATCCTACGCGCGCTCGATCGCATCCGGCTGACTTGCGCCGGACAGGATGGCGGGATGTCAGCCTGACGCGGCACGACGCGCGGTCGTCCCGTTGCAAAGAGATTTCAACATAGTGTCGGTAGCATCCCGCGAATGTTTCGAGAATTCATGATTCGAACGTCCGGACACCGACCGTCGAGCCTTATCTTTGATGAATGATCCGCGCCCGCCTGGTCTGACGAAAACTGCGCCGCTGCCCGCGAGTACCGTAGACCCTCGGCTGGAGACCGGCTCGCACGCTTGCTCGGACAGCGGCTGCGAGCCGGGCGCCGAGGTTCATGCCGAAAGCCCGCACAAGGGAAAGACGGGACTGCGCCGCGTCTGGAACGCGCTGCATTACTCGATGGCGGGTCTGCGCGCCGCGTACCGACACGAAGATGCGTTTCGGCAGGAGGTGCTGCTGGCGGCGATGATGATACCGCTCGCGCTGATCCTGCCCGCGGACGGCATCGGTCATGCGTTGATGGTCGGCTCGGTGCTGCTGGTGTTGATCGTCGAGTTGCTCAACTCGGCAGTCGAGGCGACGGTCGATCGGGTTTCTCTCGAAGATCACGCGCTCGCGAAGCGCGCGAAGGACATCGGTTCAGCGGCGGTGCTGATCACGCTCTGCAACGTACCGACGACCTGGGGGCTGGTGCTGTTCGGGTGAACGGAGCCGACAGGCTCACAGCGCCTGTTCGATCTTCTCGACGAGCGTCGACAGCACCTTGATGCGGGCGAAGTATTTGTTGTTCGCCTCGACCAGCGTCCAGCGTGCGACGTCGGTCGAGGTGCGTTCGACCATGTCGCACGCGGCCTGCTGGTAGGCGTCCCAGCGACGCCGGTTGCGCCAATCGTCGGGCGTAATCTTGAAGTTCTTGAATGCGACCTTCTCACGCTCGCGAAAGCGCGCGAGTTGCTCCTGCTTGCTGATCTGCAGCCAGAACTTGACGACGATCGTGCCGTGCGCGCACAACTCGCCTTCGAAATCGTTGATCTCGCCGTAGGCGCGCATCCAGTCGGCTTCGCTGCAGTAGCCCTCGACCCGTTCGACCAGCACGCGTCCGTACCAGGAGCGATCGAACAGGGTGAAGTGGCCGTGCCGCGGCAGGTTGCGCCAGAAGCGCCACAGATAAGGCTGTGCACGCTCCTCGTCGGTGGGCGCAGCGATCGAAACGCCCTGGTAGTAGCGCGCATCGAGCGCCGGGGTCACGCGGCGTATCGCCCCGCCCTTGCCCGCCGCATCGCTGCCCTCGAACGCCACCACCACCGAGTGCCTGCGCAGACGCGGATCCCGCGACAGGCGATTCAGGCGCGACTGCCAATGCTCGAGCAACGGTTCGTACTCGTCGCGCGTCAGCGGTTGATCGAGCGTTAGCGCCGCCAACAGGTTGCGAGGGTCGATCGCCGGGCGCGTCGGCGCGGCG